>JAYSZS010000075.1:0-12060 GCA_043737935.1 Propionivibrio sp.
GAAAACCTGGTGCAACCGATCAGGATCCGCGTCACCAACCGGGGTGCGGTCTGATCAACGAAAACGTTGCGAATTAAATTTTTTTGGTTGGGTTAGCCTCCAGGGCGTAACCCGACGGAGGCGGTTGCGGACGTTGAAAAGGATCGTCGGGTTACGCCCTCAGGGCTTACCCGTCCCGCTGGACTGAGCATTTCATGATGAAAGAAACTGAGAGAACGAGATGATATTCAATTCAAGAAACGCTAGCCGGGCGCTGCTCGGGCTGCTTGTTACTGCGCTTGTCATCGTTCAGCCGGCCCGTGCCGATGATCGCGAGTCGCTGGAGGCACTGCGCGAAACGACGCTGAACCTGATCGACGCCCTCGTCGAGCAAAAGGTGTTCAGCCGCGAACAGGCTGAGGCCATGGTCAAGGCCGCCCAGGCCAAGGCGGCGAAAACAGTGGCTGCCGAGAAACCCAGGGCCGGTGCGCCGGTGCGCGTGCAATACGTTCCGGAAACGGTAAAGAACGAAATTCGCAACCAGCTCAAGCAGGAAGTATTGGCGCAAGCAAAGGCCGAGCGCTGGGCCGAACCGAATGCCGTTCCCTCGTGGCTCGACCGTATCATGTGGGAGGGCGATCTGCGCTTGCGCTATCAGATGAATCAGTTCGACCCGAATAACGCGCAGGCTATTGACTATATCTTTGCGGCGGATAGCGGCACAACGCGTGCGGCCAATTTCCTGAGCGGGAACGACCAGTCAGGGCCGACCGCCAATACTAACAATGACCAGGATCTCTTTCGCCTGCGCGCTCGCCTTGGCCTGCTGGCCAGGATTTCCGACGACTGGAGCGCGGGTGTCCGTCTGGCGACGGGCTCGGCTACCGATCGGGTGTCGACCAACCAGACGCTCGGTGTGAATTTCAACAAGTATTCACTTTTCGTCGATCGCGCCTACATCAGGTACCAGCCTGCCGAGTGGTTGACGCTGATCGGCGGGAGAATTCCGAATCCCTTCTTTTCGACCGACCTGGTGTGGGATGAGGATTTGAATTTCGACGGTGTCGCGGCGACCTTCAAACCGGCAATCGGCGATGGTACGGTGAAGCCGTTCCTGACCATCGGCGCCTTCCCGATTACAGCCGACAATCCACCCAACTCAAGTACCCGTTGGCTGGGTGCGGTGCAGGCCGGCACCCGGTGGGAGATGACTCACAAGACCAGGATGACCGTCGGTGCCGCCTGGTATGACTACAGCTCGATGGAAGGGCAAACGGACGGGGACCCGGGTATCGATCTGGTCCCGGGTTTTGGTCAATACGAATATGGGAATAGTTTGCGTCAGAAAGGCAACACGCTGTTTCTCACGGATTTTAATCGCACCGATGGTTTGGCTCCCCAGTATTGGGGTCTGGCTTCAAAGTTCCGTCCGCTCAATCTGACGGCCATGGTCGACCTGGCCCATTTCGATCCGGTGCACGTTATCCTGACCGCCGATTACGTCAAGAACACCGCCTTCGACCGCAGTGAAATCCAGCGCCGTACCGGAATCGCGCTGGCCGACGGCAAGGATTACGGCTATCTTTACAAGGTAGCCGTCGGCATGCCGAAGCTGGAGAAGCGTCATGACTGGCAGGCGACCTTTGCTTACCGCTACCTCGGATCCGATGCGACGATCGACGGCTTTACCGATTCCGATTTCGGCCTCGGCGGCACCAACCTGAAGGGATATACGCTGGGTCTGAGCTACGCAGTCGACCAGAATGCCTGGCTGAACCTGCGCTGGTTGTCGGCGGAGTCGATTGATTCCTTCTCGCTCGTTCCATCACAGCGCTATGCGGTGGATGTCCTTCAGGCCGATGTCAATGTACGCTTTTAAGAAATCTGTTATAGCGCTGCTGATGATGGCGGCGCTGGCCGTATCACCGGCGTTGGCCGCTGATAAAAAGGCCGACCCGAACAAGGAGCAGGTGCGTCGAATGCAGCAGGCGCAGCGCAAGCTGGAGCAGGAAAAAGCCCAGCTGGTGGCGCAAAAGGCCGCTGTGGAGAGCGAGCTTGACGAGGAAAAAAAGAAGGCCGAAGGCGAGGCGCTTCGTGCCAGTGCGCTTAAACGCAATGTACATGGCCTGCGCTCGGCGCGCGACGCGGTGGCCGCCAAACTGGCCGAAACCGAGGCCGAATTGCGCAAGACCCAGGAAGCTCAGCGTGCAACCGAAGTCGAGGGCAAACGGCTGCAGTCGGAACTGGCGGCGCAAAGGCAGCAGCATGCCACCTGCGTCGAACGGGGCAACGAATTGCGCAAGGTCAGTGGCGAGGTTCTGGAACTCTACGAGAAAAAAACCTGCCTCGATAGCGCGCTGCAAAGCGAACCATTCACCGGCCTGAAACGGGTCGAGATCGAGAACGCCGTCGAGGATTTGCGCGACAAGCTGGAGGTTCAGCGTTCGGGATCGTAAGCGGCAGGTTTTGGCTCAGAGATGGTGAAAAAATCAAAAATCCACCGCAAAGACGCAAAGGTGCAAAGAAAGCGCAAAGTTAACCTATTGCTTGTAAAGCATTCTTTGCGACATCTTTGCCACTTTGCGCCTCTGCGGTGGGGGGAATCTGTGAATTAATATAAACACCTCGCAAGCCGTCATTCCGGCGTAGGCCGGAATCCAGTACCTTTCTCTGATATCCATTAAAACAATCAGATAAACGAGCTGGACTCCGGCTTCCGCCGGGGTGACGAGCGTGAAAATCATGCAGTAATGATTTTTTCACAGCCTCTCAGGCCGCTGAAATTCAGCCCTGCCGGATCTTCAATCGGGTTACGCCATGGCTGAACCCAACCCCCGCCAAGCCACCAGAACGGAAATATGAACATCATCCTTCTGTAACCTGGCTGGAGTATCTTTCACTTAGTTTCATGTCTCATCCTGAGAATCAAATGCCTTCAAGAATTCTTGTAGTGGAAGATGATCCTGCGGTAACAGCGCTAATCGCGGCGATCTTGACCCATTCCGGATACTCCGTCGAAGAATCAGCCGACGCCGAGTCGGCCTGGAAAAGTCTGGTAACCTCTTCTCCCGATGCGGTCATCCTTGACTGGATGCTCCCGGGTATTAACGGTTTTCAATTGCTGCACCGTTTGCGGGCCGACATCCGTATGCGCGATCTGCCCGTTGTCATGATCACTGCCCGGGTGGATGAGGTAGATAAAATCGCTGCGCTAGAAGCCGGAGTCGATGATTATGTGACCAAGCCTTTTTCTCCCCGGGAACTGGTGGCACGGCTCAAAGCTGTCCTGCGTCGGCGCGATCGGCAAGTGGGTGATGGAATCGTCGATTCCGGAGAGATAGGTCTGAGTTCAGCTTCTCGAAAAGTCACCGTTCGAGGCGTTGACGTCGAACTCGGGCCAGTCGAATTCCGCCTGCTACATTTTTTGATGAGCCACTCCGAGCGGGTTTACAGCCGCCGTCAGTTGATTGTCAGTGTCTGGGGAGAGTGTTCCAGCGTCGAGGAGCGAACCATCGATGTGCACGTCAGGCGTTTGCGCTCGGCGCTTGAGCCCCATGGCTGTGATTCGAGGGTGCAAACGGTACGTGGTTCAGGCTATCGGTTTTCTACGCTGATCGATGGTGAACAATTCTGCCTGTAGCCCTAGGTTGGGTTATCGATACTTCGCGATACTTCGCGATACTTCGCGTTCCCCGATAATATTTTAGTCACAGAATCCGTTTTCGGTTTACGCCACACAGAAAGTACCCTTGTGCGGCCTGATGCCTGGCCCGATCAGCGCGTTATTTAAGCGACATGATTTTTGAGGAATGACATAATCGTTACTTCGTACTTCACTCTCCTGTAATGCTTCAAGCCTTGTATTATCAAACTTATCAACCCACCTTGGCGGTCTCATGTTCGGCAATCTGCTTCCCTTCCTCCCCGGCAACCTTTACAGGGTTTCCCTGCTGCGTCAGCAAGGCTTCACCCTGCTCGAACTGCTCGTCGTCATGGTCATCATCGGCTTGCTCGCCGGCTATGTCGGGCCAAAGTATTTCGCACAGATCGGTAAATCGGAAATCAAGGCGACGCGAGCCCAGATCGACGCGCTGGAGAAGGCGCTTGACCAGTATCGTCTCGATGTCGGTCGTTATCCGAGCACCGAGCAGGGGCTGAACGCGCTGATGAAGCAACCGGCCGGCGAAGCCCGCTGGCAGGGGCCGTATCTCAGGAAGGATGTTCCGCTCGACCCCTGGGGTACGGCTTACCAGTACCGCCAGCCCGGCGAACATGGCGAGTTCGACCTTTTCTCCTTCGGCAAGGACGGCAAGGCCGGGGGTGATGGCGAGGCGGCCGACATCACCAACTGGTGAGCGTCGGAACGATCATGGATTACGAGGTGATGGCCGTTTTCCCCGGCAGGGGGGTTTCCCGGTTGCGCGTTGTGGCCGAATCGCCCGATCTGGTGGCGGCCGCCCCGGCCTTGCAGGGCGGCGTCGTTGTCTCGCTGCGTGCGCTGGGACAAAGCCGGGCGCGTGCTCGACGAGGCAAGTTTCCGCTGCCGCTGTTTACCCGTCAGATGCTTTCGCTGCTCAAGGCCGGGCTGACCGTGGTCGAAGGGCTGGAAACATTGTCTGCGCAGGATCAGGGTTCGCTCACCGCCGACGTGCTGGCCAGCCTGCTCGCCCACCTGCGCGAGGGCCAGTCGCTGTCGGCGGCGCTGCAACGCCATCCCGAGGCTTTTCCCGATCTTTACGTCGCCACGGTCAAGGCCAGCGAACGCACCGGTGATATGCCCGAGGCATTGCAGCGCTATATCGTCTTCCACGAAAAGCTGGCCGACCTGAAAAAGAAGATTGTCAGTGCCGCCATCTACCCGGTATTGCTGATGACGGTCGGCGCCCTGGTCACGCTCTTTCTGCTCGGCTTTGTCGTGCCACGCTTCAGCCTCGTCTTTGCCGACAGCGGGCGTGACCCGCAAGGTCTCTCCAGCCTGCTCTTTGCCTGGGGCGGCTTCATCAACAATCACGCTGGCGCGCTAACGATCGGCACTTTGTTTGCCGTGACCGGACTGGTCGGACTGTTTTCATTACCCGCTGTGCGCGCCGCCCTGGCACGTACGGCTTGGCGTGTTCCGGCGCTGGGCGAGCGCATCCGCCTCGTCTATCTGGCCCGTTTCTACCGCACCACCGGCATGTTGTTGCGCGCCGGCATCCCGCTCAAGACTACGCTGGCGATGGTCGCCGACATTCTTCCTGCGGCCTTGCGCGCCGGTTTGCAGCAGGCCGTGGCCGACATCGAGCAAGGGCAGCCGTTTTCGAAAGCGGCCGAGCGCGGTGGCCTCTCGACCCCGGTCGCCTTGCGCATGATCGCCGTCGGCGAGCGCAGTGGCCAGCTCGGTGACATGATGGAAGCGGTCGCCACCTTTTACGACGAGGAGATCAACAATCTCGTCGATACCTTCACCCGTCTGTTCGAACCTTTGTTGATGACCGTCATCGGCGGTGTCATCGGTGGCATCGTGCTGTTGCTGTACATGCCGATTTTCGAGCTGGCCGGCAATTTCCAGTAGGAGCAGCGATGAATTCATCTGCGGAAGAACGCCTGCTGATCAACAGCCTGGAAAGGGAAGCCTTGCTCGCCGAGGCGCGTAAACTGGCGGTGGCCGGAGGTGGCTTGCCTGCGCTGATGGCCGGGTTGCAGACGGGTTTTGGCCAGAGCGACGAAGCGGCTGGCGAGCTGGCGGCGGCAGCCTTCGGTCTGTCCGCGATCAGCCTGACCGAACTCTGCGAACATTCGCTGGCACTGAGGCTGGCCCCCTTTGCCGAATTCATTCGCCGTCAGGCGCTGGTGCTGGAAGTGGGCGAGGCCTATCTGGTGGCGACGCCCAACCCCTTCGACGCCGTGCTGCGCGACTGGCTGGAAGGACTGGTTCCCCTGAGTAAAACACTGCACTGGCGGCTGGCGCCGGCCTCGGTGCTGAGCGCTTACCTGGCTCGTGAAGAATCGCGGGTGCACGCTCTGGATGGGAGTCTGAGTGGCGATGGCGGGCAGATTGCCATTGGTTCGGTCGCCGAAGACCTCTCGCTGCAACGCATTTCGGAAGACGGCAGCACCGTCGTCCGCCTGCTGCGTTCTACCTTGCATGACGGTCTGAAAGCCGGGGCCAGCGACATCCACATCGAGGCCAATAATCGCGGCCTGGCGATCAAATACCGCATCGACGGCGTGCTCAACTATGCCGGTTCGTTCGACGGCAGCGACACCGCCGAGCAGATGGTTTCGCGCATCAAGGTACTTTCCGAGCTCGACATTTCCGAGCGACGGGTGCCGCAGGACGGTCGCTTCAAGGTCAGTTGGCAGGGCCGCGAAATCGACATCCGTGTCTCGATCATGCCCAGCATCTGGGGCGAGGATGCCGTGTTGCGCGTGCTCGACAAGCAAGCGCTGACCGACCACCTGCAGGGCCTGCGCCTGGACGCCATGGGTTTCGATGCCGACATCATGGCCCGCATCCGGCGTCTGTCCAGCGAACCCTACGGCATGGTGCTGGTCACCGGCCCGACCGGCAGCGGCAAGACCACGACCCTGTACGCCGCACTGAGCGAGATCAATCGCGGCGAAGACAAGATTGTCACCATCGAGGATCCGGTCGAGTACCAGCTCTCCGGCGTTTTGCAGATCCCGGTCAATGAGAAAAAAGGCCTGACTTTCGCTCGCGGCCTGCGCTCCATCCTGCGCCACGATCCGGACAAGATCATGGTCGGCGAGATCCGCGACGCCGAAACCGCGCAGATCGCCGTCCAGGCCGCGCTCACCGGCCACCTGGTATTTACCACGGTGCATGCCAACAACGTGTTCGACGTCATCGGTCGTTTCCTGCACATGGAGGTGGATCCTTACAATCTGGTTTCCGCGCTCAACGGCGTTGTTGCCCAGCGCCTGATCCGCACGCTGTGCCCGGCCTGTACGAAGCCGGCAACGCCTTCGGAGGACGAATTGTCCAGTGCCGACATTGATCCGATCGCCAGTACCGGCTGGACCTTTCGCCAGGCCGTCGGCTGCGGTGCCTGCCGGGGCACCGGCTATCGCGGACGGCGGGCCATTGCCGAACTGCTGGTGCTCAACGATGAAATCCGCGAACTGATCATCGGTCGCGCACCGATCCGCCAGCTCAAGGAAGCCGCCCGACGCGGCGGTACACGCTCGCTGCGCGAAAGCGCCGTCGATCTGGTGCGCGATGGGACGACCAGTCTGGAGGAAGCCAACCGTGTTACTTTCGTGGCTTGACCGTCTGACTCTCTTCGTACACCCGCACCGGCTTGTTCTCAAACGGCAGCCGTGGCGGGGAACGGCCAGCCGGCACCAGGCCGAAGTCGCCCTGCCGGTGGCTGGCGAAGCCGACTGGCAGCCGGCGCTGTCGGCGACCGGAGCACTGCTCAAAGCCCACGGTCGGCGGGGCGCAGCGTTGAGTATTGTCATCGCCGACCCGTTTGTGCGTTATATGCTGCTGCCGTGGAGCGAAGAGTTCATCGGCGACAAGGGGCGGCAGGCGCTGGCGCTGGCGCTGCTGAAAAATGCCCTGGGCGACAAGGCCCATTTGCTGGAAATAGCGCTCGACCGGCCCGCTTTCGGAAAAAACGGCATCGCCGCTGGCGTTGATCGCCAGTTCCTGGCCGGTCTGCGTGCCAGTGCAAAGGCACAGAGACTGCGGCTTACCCGCCTTCAACCGCATCTGATTGTCGAGCTGGCGGCCAGGCACAAACAACTGGCCGATGGCTGGTTTGCCTGCATCGACCGCGATTGGCTGACACTGGTTGGCCTGCGCCGTGGCGAAATCGGCTGCCTGCACAACCACCGCGCCAGTACCGGCGACGCGGCCCTGCTGGCCGGTGAACTGGCCGGCTTGCTGGCCGCCGAAAGCGCGGCGGTTGAAGGCAGAAAACTGTACATTTCCAGCCGCGAAGTCGCCATCCCGTCGCTCGTTGGCGACTGGGAGACGACGCGCTGGCCGGCTTCCGTCGGTGCCGATCTTCATGCGTGAAATCATGCTTGACTTTCAGCCTCGCCGGCCGGGCCTGCTCGCGCTCGTACTGTTGCTCGCCGGTGTGCTGCTGTGTGCCGATGCCTGGCTCGAAGAAACGGTGCTGCGCGAACGGCTGAACGAGGTTGAATCGCGACTGGCCCAGTCCCGGCAGCGCGCCGATCGGCTCGCGGCCGGTCGCCGCGACAGCCGCCCGGAGAACGTCTTCTCGGCAGAAGAAAGCAGCGCCCTGCGCCAGGCCATCGGGGCCATCCGGATCGACTGGGAAACGCTCTACCGGAGTATCGACAAGGCGGTCAGCGAGGAGGTCAGCCTGCTTGCCATTCGCCCCAATGTTACCGGCAAGTCGCTGCAGATTTCCGGCGAGGCGCGCGACCTGGCGGCAGCGCTGGCCTTTGTCGAAGCGTTGCGCCAGGAGCCGCTGGCCCACGTCGCTCTGCTCTCGCACCAGATCAAGCAGAATGACCCGCAACACCCGATCGTTTTCGAGATTTCCGCGACATGGCTGAGCGGTTCCTGAGCGTCTCACTGGTCCGCCTGCGCTTTGCGGCCGCCAACCTGCAGGTGCTGCCGCTGATCGCCTTGCTGCTGGTCGCTGCCGCTGCGCTGACCCAGCTTGTTCTGCTGCCCGCCCGCGAAGCCGCCATTGAGGAGGCCGAGCGCCGCCTGGCCAGCCTGGAACGTAGCACACGCCGCGCCCTGATCGAGCGCCAGAGTGATCGCCAAAGTGATCACATCTCGCCCGAAGCGACCCGCCAGCGGCTGCTCGAACGCTTCCCGAGCGAAGACCAGCTCAACTCGGAGTTGGGTCGCCTGATCGAGCTGGCCACCCAGCAGGGCTTGCAGGTACCGAGCGGTGATTATCGGCTGATCCCGGGCAAAGATGGGCTTTTCGAGCGTTACGTGCTCAATCTGCCGGTCAAGGGCAACTACCAGACGATTCGTCGCTTTCTGACGGCAGTACGTAGCGTGTTTCCCGAGATGGCGGTCGAGGACATCACGCTGCGTCGCGAAAACATTGGCAGCGCCGAGGTCGAGGCGCAGTTTCGCTTCGTCCTCTTTGGTCGCAGGAAAAACGCATGATGCCGAAGCAACGCTGGCTGATCATCGGCGGCCTGCTGCTGGCCACCCTTGCCGCCGGATATTTGGTGGACGACGAACCGGCAGCGGGTAAGCGTCCGCGCAAGAATGGAAGTTCGGCCACTTCAATAGCGGCGACCGACGCCAGCGAAAATCGACGCTCCAGCGTCAAGGACACGGCAGTCAAAGCGGCCGTTGCACCGCTCAGTTTTCCCGAGCCGGTGGCTGCCAGGGAAACTGAGCTGGGAACAGAGGAGGAAAGGGAAAAAGAAGGGGAAAAGGAAGGGAAGAAGGAGATCATCGACCCCTTCCGCAACAAGAGCTGGTACGTTGCCCCGCCACCATTGCCACCACCCAAACCTGTCGCGCCGCCGCTACCTTTCCAGTACCTCGGCAAACTCAGCGAAGACGGCCAGATTCGCGTTTTCCTGAACCACCAGGGCAGATACCTGATTGCCACAACCGGCGATGTGATCGATGGCATCTACCGTGTAGAGGAAATCGCCGACAGCCGGATGACCTTGCTCTATCAGCCGCTAAAGGAAAAACAGGTACTCATGATCGGCAACGAGAAGTAACCCAATCGGCGGTAGCCAGGCCGGCTGCAAATCAGAGACTGTGAAAAATCAAAAATTCACGTTGAGAAGAAAAGGTGCAAAGAATGCCAAAGTTAACCCCTGGCTTGTAAAGCATTCTTGCCACAGTTAGGCCACTTAGCGCCTCTGCGGTGAGGGATAAAGCATTACTTCACAGCCTCTCAGCGTGGCGCAGTGCATCATCGAGGATTGGCACATAGTTTGCGCCCGACGATCTCTGGCAAGTCAGACTTGAAATTGGCTTGTGGCCAAATCCGACCCGATGTTCAACACTTCACCGTTAATTCACGCTTTTGTCACAGAGACCAGTTAGTGTTAACCCCTTCCAGCGAGGACGAGGACATGTTTGCTACCCTGCAAAGACAGCAGAAATTGATGAGTACGAAGCTCTCTTTGCTGTCGCTGTGCAATGCCTTTCTCGATCCGTTGCTGATCATTGTTGCCTTGCTGGTGGTGATTGCCTGGGCCAATGAAAGCTTTGATCGCAGCTATGTCATCCTTGCACTTATTGCGTTTTCCATTTCTTTCCCCGGCGAGTCGAGGCATGAAAAATCATTGCGCGCTGCTACGCTGGATATCGTCATCGGCTGGGCGGGAATCGTGTCCATTTTGATTTTCTTTGGCTATGCCAGTGACTATCTGGAAACCTTTCCGCATCACATGCTCCTGGCCTGGGTGCTGCTGACCCCTTTGCTGATGCTTCTCGGTCAGCTTGTGCTCAGACTTTCGATGCGCCAGTCACTGCTTGCTGGCATTAACCGCAAGAAAGCCGTCATCGTCGGCATGGGCGAACTCGGCATCAGGCTGGCACGCGAGATTCAGGCCAGCCCCTATCTCGGGATCGATGCTCAAGGCTTTTTTGACGACCGCAGTCCTGGCCGTCTCGGCACCCTCGCTGCGCCTTTGCCGCTGCTCGGCAGAATCGACAGCCTGACGGGCTATGCCAGCGAAACAGGGGTCGATATCATCTACATCACACTGCCAATGACAACCCAGCCACGTATCCTCAAATTGCTCGACGATTTGCGCGACACCACGGTTTCGATTAACTTCGTTCCGGATATTTTCATCACCGATCTGATTCAGGGACATGTCGACAGCATTAATGGCATTCCCGTTGTCGGAGTTTGCGACACGCCGTTTCATGGCGTCAATGGCATTGTCAAGCGAGGCAGCGATATTGTGTTGTCGATCCTCATTCTGCTGCTGATATCGCCGCTCATGCTGGCTATCGCGGTGGGCATTAAACTGAGCTCGCCGGGACCGGTACTTTTTGTGCAACGCCGTTATGGGCTTGACGGAAAGGACATTCTGGTCTACAAGTTCCGCTCGATGACCGTCTGTGAGGACGGCGATCAAATCCGCCAGGCGACGCGCAACGATAAACGGATTACCCGACTCGGTGCTTTCCTGCGCAAGACTTCGCTGGATGAATTGCCACAATTTTTGAACGTCCTGCAAGGGCGCATGAGCATCGTCGGGCCACGACCGCACGCGGTTGCGCACAACGAAATGTACCGCAAGCTGATCAAGGGTTACATGGTTCGGCACAAGGTCAAACCGGGGATTACCGGCTGGGCGCAGGTGAATGGACATCGCGGTGAAACTACACAACTGGAAAAAATGGAGGCCCGCATTGAATTCGACCTGGACTATCTGCGTAACTGGACACTTAAACTTGACCTGGCGATTATCGCCCGAACCGTTTTCGTGGTTGTGAGCGACAAACATGCTTATTGAGAAAGCGATGCGACTCTGTTTGCGCTATCTGATCCTGGTCGCTGGCATACTGGCCAGCCCCGCGCCATTGGCCGCAGCGGAAGGCAATATCTGGTCCTATGAAGACAGCAACGGCGTTACGCATTTCTCCAATGTTCCGAACAATGCGCGCTACCGCCTGTATCTCAAAAGCCCTGGAAGTTATCGTCTTAAACCGGAGTTCAATTCAGGTAGCGCCGTTAAATCGTCGAACCCATCACGAGCCTTGACCATCGGCCAGGACAAACTCCCTTATGCCGCAATGGTCGCTGCTGCGGCCACCGAGCAGCAACTTGACCCGGCACTTTTGCATGCCATCATCCATGTCGAGTCACGGCACAACTCGGTGGCCGTCTCGCCGAAAGGGGCGATCGGCCTGATGCAGGTGTTGCCGGAAACGGCCCGACGGATGGGCGTCGATAGCATCAGCACCCCGGCAGCCAACATCAATGCCGGTGCTCGTTACATGCGCTTCCTGCTCGATATTTTCGGGAAGGACGTCCAGCTTGCGCTGGCGGCCTACAACGCCGGTGAAAACGCGGTGATCCGGCATGGCAATCAGATACCGCCGTACCCTGAAACACGGGCCTACGTCCCCGCCGTAATCGCGGCTTATCACCA
>JAYSZS010000076.1:0-12056 GCA_043737935.1 Propionivibrio sp.
ATTGAAAATAATTTTTGTTCCAGGGGCTGAGCGGTATTGGGGCCTTTCCGTGGAAACGGTACTCTATCTCAAGCGAATATTTTGAAATGAGAATTGCTGAGCAGATTGATTATTTTTCTTCTTGGTGAAGCTTTGTACTCTTTGTGCCTTGGTGGTTCGACTTTTGTCGGTTTTTCCGTTCGTCCGATGCCTTTCTATTGTGCGCCGGGTATCCCTGTTGCAGGGTGCTTCTGCTATGCTTTGTCGCTCTATAAATCGGCTGGGCCATCATGAAATACTTGCTCCTGATCGCGTTGTTTTTTATTGTGTTGTGGGCGTTGCGCAAGGCGCAATCTTCTCGCCCGGAAGTGCCAGCGCCGCCCGCTTCGCGGGTGCCGGAACAGATGGTCAAGTGTTCGCATTGCGGCGTTAACCAGCCGATAAGCGAAAGTATTCTGACCCAGGGGCATTATTACTGCTGCGAAACCCATCGGCATGAAGCCGAATCAAGGGACTCCTGATTCTTCATGCTGAATAAGGCTGAACCCGGCGCCGGGCCGTTTTCTGAAACGCATTGGACGTCGCTGCGCTATTTCAACCTTTATCGTTTTTGCATTGCCGGGCTTTTATTTGCTTCTTCGGTTCTGCACGCGTCACCCTTCTCGATACTCAGTCCGGACCGCGGATCGTTTCATCTGGTAGTGACCAGCCTCTATCTGCTGGCTACGATTCTTTCCTTGCTCGGGCTCTATTTCTATCGCCAACACTTTAATCTGCAACTGAGTGCGAACGTATTGATCGACGTGCTGGTGCTGACCCTGCTGATGCATACCGGAGGTGGTTTGCGTAGCGGTCTGGGCGCGATGTTGCTGGTGACGCTGGCCGGCGCCGGTCTGGTCGGTCAGGGGCGTCTGGTGTTGTTTTATGCGGCTTTAGCGACTCTTTCGGTGCTTTTCGAACAGTCTTATCGGGCGCTGAAGATTGACTTTGAAATGGTCGATTTCTTTCAGGCGGGTCTGTTGAGTGCCGGATTTTTTGCCATTGCCATTTCAGCTCGCCTGCTGGCACGTCGCTTGATTGCCAACGAAGAACTGGCGCGCAAGCGCGGTGTGGAACTTAGAAACCAGACCTTGCTCAGCCAGCGCGTTATTGAGGAAATGCAGGACGGGGTTCTCGTGCTGAACCGAGCGGGATGGGTCAAGCAGCACAATCCACGTGCCGAACAACTGCTGGGTTTGGGTGATCCTGCCGAGCGCAAGCTGGTAAATTACTCGACCGAGTTGGCGCAGGGATTTGCCAATTGGTGCGCGCATGCCAGCGATGAGCCGATGCAGGTGCGGGCGCCGGCCAGTGGCATGCAGTTGCGCGCACGCTTTGTGTCAACCGCGAGTTCGGAACGCGATGTGCTGGTTTTTCTTGAGGATATGGGGAGCTTGCAGGAGCAGGCGCGACAACTCAAGCTGGCAGCACTCGGTCGCCTGACAGCGAATATAGCGCATGAGATCCGTAATCCGCTCTCGGCGATCAATCATGCCGGAGAATTGATGCGCGAGGAGTTTTGCAGCCCGACGAATGACCGCCTGTTGCGTATCGTGCTCGACAACACACAACGCATGGAGCGTATCGTGAGCGATGTTCTGGAGTTAGGACGACGCGACCGCGCGCACCAGGAACTGATCGAGTTGCGTCAAACCCTGCCGATTCTGGTCGAGGAATATACGGTAAAAGAGAAAGTGGCGAGCGGCGTGGTCGTGTTTGAATTTTCGGGGCTGGCGACACTGTTCTTCGACCGCTCTCATTTTCATCAGGTGTTGTGGAACCTTCTTGGCAATGCATTACGTCATTCGCAGGGCATTGCGGGAAGTATCCGTCTGCTGGTGCAGGATGTGAGCCGCGAGGGCTGGGTGGCCCTGCATGTCATTAACGATGGCGAGGGGGTTGTCGATAGTCACAGCGAGCAAATCTTTGAGCCGTTCTTCACGACGCACAGTCAGGGTACCGGCCTGGGTCTCTACATTGCACGGGAACTATGTGAAGCTAATGACGCGCGGCTCGAATTGTTAAACAGCGAGTCGGGTGCGGAATTTTGTATTACGGGGAGGGCAGTCGAGTGTCAGTGAGCAAAGTGGAGCGTCGACCGCATGGCGAGTTGGCGAGGGTGCTGGTGGTCGATGATGAGGCGGATATTCGCGAACTTATTGATCTGACACTGGCGCGTATGGGGCTTTCGGCTGATTGCGCCGGTACGGTAGCCGAAGCCAGGAACTTTCTCGAGCGCGAGCATTACAGTTTGTGTCTGACCGATATGCGGCTTCCCGATGGCGAGGGTCTGGAAATAGTGCGCCTGATCGGCGCGCATTATGGCGAAACGCCGGTCGCCGTGATTACGGCCTTTGGTAGCGCTGATAATGCGGTGGTGGCGTTGAAGGCCGGCGCATTTGATTATCTTGCCAAACCGGTCGCGCTGCATCAACTGCGCACCTTGATCAAGTCGGCGCTCAGTCTGCCGCAGACCTCTGAATTGCAGGACGGCACATCGGTTGTTGCGGGTATGGCGGCACAACTGATTGGCAAGTCTCCGGCCATCGACTATACGCGCGAGATAATTGGCAAACTGGCACGTAGTCAGGCGCCGATTTACATATCGGGAGAATCGGGAACCGGCAAGGAGCTTGCGGCACGGCTGATCCACGGTCAGAGCGCACGTCATGCGGCGCCTTTCGTTCCGGTGAATTGCGGCGCAATCCCCGAGAATCTGATGGAGAGCGAGTTCTTTGGTTACCGCAAGGGAGCCTTTACCGGAGCCGAGAGTGATCGTGACGGTTTCTTTCAGGCGGCCAACGGCGGAACGCTGTTCCTTGATGAGGTGGCCGATTTGCCTCTGGCCATGCAGGTCAAGCTCCTGCGCGTGATTCAGGAAAAGAAAGTGCGCAAGGTCGGCAGTACCAATGAAGAATCAGTCGATGTGCGCATCGTTTCGGCAACCCACCGCAAACTTAAAGACTGTGTTGATGCGGCGTCGTTTCGCCAGGATTTGTATTACCGGCTGAATGTGATCGAGTTGAAAATGCCGACCCTGCGCGAGCGTCAGGAGGACATCCCGCTGCTGGTAAGGGCGATGCTCTCACGGATTTGCGGAGCCAGTCCTCCGGAGTTGTCCCCCGAGGCTATAAGCGCACTTTGTGCTTATACCTATCCCGGTAATGTACGCGAACTTGAGAATATTCTCGAGCGGGCAACCGCATTGTGTGTTGACGGCAAGGTGGTGTTTGATGATCTTCAACTCGCGGCCGAGTCGGCTATTGACGACGAAGTCGCCCGCAACGGCGAAACCCTTGATGATCATGTGAATCGTGTCGAAAAACAACTGATTCTCGAGGCGCTGGCTAAAACCGGCTTTAACCGGACGGCAGCGGCAAGGTTGCTCGGTGTGACTTTTCGTTCCTTGCGCTATCGCATTGAACGGCTCGGTATTGAAGAATGAACGGCTTACGCGAAGTGCGGATGGCGGAAACTGCCGGTCTCTCGGTCGATGGCTGGGTGATTTCCGCGCGGCGGATCAAATCGCCAAACGTTGATGATCGACCCGCCGGGGAGGCCATCTCGCTGGTGGTGGTGCATGCCATCAGTTTGCCTCCCGCGCAATTCGGCAGTGACGATATTGTGCGCTTGTTCACCAATACGCTGGATCCCGAAGCGCATCCCTATTTTTTCAGGATCAGCGCCCTGCGTGTTTCGGCACATTTCCTGATTCGTCGCAACGGAGTATTGATACAGTTCGTGTCATGTCTGCGTCGTGCCTGGCATGCTGGCGAGTCCTCCTGGAATGGCCGCGAGCGGTGTAATGATTTCTCGATCGGTATCGAACTGGAAGGTTGTGATGAACTGCCCTTCGAGGAGACGCAGTATCTGCGGCTTGTCGATCTGATTCAGTTGCTGCGCGCATGGTATCCGATTGTTGCAGTCGTAGGACATTCTGATATAGCTCCAGGGCGGAAAACGGATCCGGGGCAGTGTTTTGACTGGCTGCGGCTTGCAGCGCTTGGCACTTTGCTTGTGCGATTGAATTGATCTTTGTCGTCGCGCGAGCACTTTCTTTTTGTCATTATTTCTGCCTGACGTGCTGACCTCAAAGCACTATGCTATCCAGGTTGTGCGTGATTGGATAACTCTCGTTGTTGAATTGTGACAACTTTCATCTTGCTTTTAAAATACATAATAAACTTCTTGCGTCAAGTGTTATGCGCTACTACAATTAGTTGCAATTGGCAAGGTTGGCACAACATCTAGTAGTTTCCATGTGAGTGCCTAATTTCTACTTTGTGCTGGTTTTCGTGTCGGGCTGGCTTGTTTCGTTAGTCTCTGAATGCGGATTGTGATGGACGTATACGGATTGCAAGAACAAGGAATTCCCATCTTCTCATCGTGCATTTCAGGCTCACCGGCAACTTCCGGTTTTGCTCAGGTATCTGCTCCCTCTTTGTTTTGCGCTTTTTTTTCAGCCTCCCGATTGCTTGCTGCAGCGTCATTTTTCCTTGCGCCGTGTCCCGGTTCTTGGATTATTGTCGCCTGCTTGATCGTACCGTCGAGCGCCATGTACGATCCACGATTTACACCAATGCGCCGTTCCTCATTGCGCATGCAGGCCAGGATGTTTGTCATATTAACGGCGGAAGTCGCCGCTCACGAATTCAATAGGCGGATTTCAGATTCACCCATTGGATGGTCCGGTTTCCCGGATCGTTTTTTTTGCAGTGCTTTAGCTTGAATTTTTTCTTGAAATCAGAGAAGGAGGTTGACATGGCAACAAGTGCAAAGAAACCTGCGATGGCTGCAAAGCCGACCGCCAAGAAAGTAGCGCCGAAAGCCGCTGCCAAACCGGCGGTAAAGAAGGCCGCTCCCATGGCTGCGGCCAAACCGGTAGCCAAGAAGGTGGCGCCGAAAGCCGCTGCCAAACCGGTAGCCAAGAAGGCCGCTCCCAAGGCTGCGGCCAAACCGGCGGTAAAGAAGACCGCTCCCAAGGCTGTTGCCAAACCGTCAGTCAAGAAGGCCGCTCCAAAAGCGGCGGCCAAACCGGCAGCTAAGAAAGCCGCTCCAAAAGAAGCGGCCAAGAAGCAAGCAGCAAAAAAAACTGCACCTGCGCCTCAGGCAACGTCTGCTCCGTCAACGGCAGCAACACCTGGATTAAAGTCGGCGCTCAATCCGACTGGCGCCTGGCCTTTTCCGACGGGATCACGTCCGAAGTAACTGCGGCATGGCTGGGTGGGGGCATCTTGTTTGTCCCACCTGTTTTTGCTTTGCCTGAGGCGTAACGGTTGTTACGCCTCATTTTTTTTATTGGGTTGCGCGCGAGGATTTAACCCGAATTGACCCAAGAGTGGCGAATGCGATCCACGGCTTCGATCAGACGTTCGCTGCGGGTGGTATAAGCGAAGCGCAAGTGGGACTTTGCCGCATGCGAGCCGAAATCAAACCCCGGTGTGGTTGCGACGCCGACCGTATCGAGCAGGTCGCCGGCAAAGTGATCACTGTCCGAGGTAAATTTACTGCAGTCAGCATAGAGGTAGAAGACGTCTTTCGGGTTGGCTCTCAAACGGAAACCGGGCTTTTCGATTTCGGGTACCGGGTAATCGCGGTGTCGACCAAACTCGACGCATCGTTTCTCAAGAATGGCGATCGTATCCGGGTGGAATGCCGCCAGTGCCGCGTATTGCGCCGGGGTAAAGGGAGCGATGAAAAGATTCTGCGCGAGCTTTTCAATATCGTTCGCAAATCGCTCCGGAACAACCAGCCAGCCACGGCGCCATCCGGTCATGTTGAAAAACTTCGAGATGTTCTGCATGACATAGATATCGTCACCGAATTGCAGTGCCGTTGACGCCTTACGCTCGTAAGTGAGTCCGTGGTAGATCTCGACGACGATCAGTTCCTCCAAAGTGCCGTACAAAACCGGCGATGGCCGTCAGCACCACGTCATCAAGCAAGGTGCCGGTGGGATTGGCTGGCGAAGCGAAGAGGGCACCGGCCGTGCGCTTGTTCCAGTTCTGTTCGAGATCGGTGAGTGTCGGCTAAAAGTTGTTTTCGGCGACTATCGGAATGCAGACGGGCACTCCCTCGAAGCGATGCACGAAGTTACTGTTGCAGGGATAACCCGGGTCAGTGAGCAGGTTCGGCTAGGCAAGTCAGTGCCAGCAGCAGAGCGCCCGAAGCGCCGGCGGTATCGGCGATGCGCGAGGCCGGTACGCTGAAACCGTAGCGTGTTGCATTGAAGCCGGCAAGGGCACTGCGCAGTTCGGGCAGGCCAGGCGCCGGACCGGTGTCAATGTGCACCTGCGAGGCGGCAATGATCGGTTCGGGTGTCGGGAAGTCCGGTTCATCGACTTCCATGTGGATGATGCCCCGGCCTTCGGCTTCCAGAGCCTTGGCGCGCGCCAGCAACTCCATGACGTGGAAAGGTCCGATTCCGGCATGGCGGGTGGAGTGAAAACCTGTCAATGCGGATTGATTTGTACGACAAGGATGTGGATAGTTTAACCGGAACACCGGCGAAAAAAAGGCCGCCGGAAGGCGGCCTTGCTCAGTCCTGGGGCTGCTTAGGCTTTGAACTTGGCTTCGAGATCGTCGCGGATGGCAGACAGCTTGGCCGGCAGCTTGGCGCCCATCTTGCCGAACCATTCCTTGACGCCTTCGAGCTCGCCC
Source organism: Propionivibrio sp. (assembly GCA_043737935.1). GTDB lineage: Bacteria > Pseudomonadota > Gammaproteobacteria > Burkholderiales > Rhodocyclaceae > Propionivibrio. The sequence goes on from JAYSZS010000076.1 coordinate 6,679, forward strand.
AGCCAGGTTTGCTTGTCAAGGCCGGTGACGTTGGCAAACTGCGCCTTGGAGAAATCAGATCCGGTCCAGTCCATGTCTTCGAAGTTGGGTATGACGCCAAGGACGGTTTGCTGGCCGGCAACCTTGCCTTCACAGCGCTCGATGATCCACTTGAGAACGCGGGCGTTGTCACCGAAGCCAGGCCAGGCGAAGCTGCCCTTTTCGTCGGTGCGGAACCAGTTGACCACGAAAATCGGTACTTGCTTGTCGGCAATGGAGCCCATCTTCAGCCAGTGGCTGTAGTAATCGGCCATGTTGTAGCCACAGAACGGCAGCATGGCAAATGGGTCGCGACGGACAACGCCTTGTTGGCCGAAGGCCGCAGCGGTCGTTTCGGAACCGAGCGTTGCCGCAGCGAAAACACCGTGCTCCCAGTCGGCGGTCTGGCAGACCAGCGGCACGGTTGAAGCACGACGGCCACCGAACAGGAAAGCAGAGATCGGCACGCCGTCGGCATTCGCCCAGTCCTTGTCGATACACGGGCACTGCGAAGCCGGTGCAGTGAAGCGTGAATTCGGATGCGCGGCCTTGGTGCCTTTTTCCTTGGCAATTTCCGGAGTCCAGTCGTTGCCCTGCCAGTCGATGGCGTGCGCCGGTGCCGGGCCCATGCCTTCCCACCACACATCGCCGACGTCGGTCAGCGCGACGTTGGTAAATATGGTGTTTTCAGCCAGCGAGGCCATGGCGTTGAAGTTGGTCTTGTCGTTGGTCCCCGGGGCAACGCCGAAGAAGCCGGCTTCCGGGTTGATCGCGTAGAGACGGGTGACGCCGTTCTTGTCCTGGCGCGGCTTGATCCAGGCAATGTCGTCTCCGATGGTAGTGATCTTCCAGCCCTTCATTTCCTTCGGCGGAACGAGCATGGCGAAGTTGGTCTTGCCACAGGCCGACGGAAAGGCAGCAGCGACGTAGTGTTTGTCACCCGCAGGCGATTCGACACCAAGGATCAGCATGTGCTCGGCCAGCCAGCCATCGTCACGCGCCATGTTTGAAGCGATGCGCAGCGCCAGACATTTCTTGCCGAGTAGCGCGTTGCCGCCGTAACCGGAACCGTAAGACCAGATTTCGCGGGTTTCGGGGTAGTGAACGATGTACTTGACGGTCGGATTGCACGGCCACTTAGGATCCTTCTGACCGGCTTCCTTTGGTGCGCCGATGGTATGAACACAGGGAACGAACATGCCGTTGGTACCCAGTACCGGAAAGACATCCTTGCCCATGCGAGTCATGATGCGCATGTTAACCACAACGTAGGCGCTGTCGCTGATCTCAATGCCGATCTGGGCGATCGGGGAACCAATCGGGCCCATCGAGAAGGGGATAACGTACATGGTACGTCCCTTCATGCTGCCCTTGAATACGCTGTTGAGTGTTTCGCGCATCTTGGCCGGGTCTTCCCAGTTGTTGGTCGGGCCGGCGTCTTCTTTTTTTTCGGAGCAAATGTAGGTGCGGTCTTCAACGCGAGCGACGTCGGAAGGGTCGGAAAAGGCCAGGAAAGAATTCTTGCGCTTCTTGAGCTTGATGAAAGTGCCAGCTTCGACCAGCTCGTTGCACAGGCGGTCATATTCTTCCTGTGAACCGTCGGCCCAAACCACACGGTCGGGCGTGACCAGAGCTGCGACTTCGGCGACCCACTTCTTCAGGCCATCGTGCTTGACGTAGTCAGGGGCATTGATGGATATTGTTTGAGTCATGACAGTTCTCTCTCCATAGACAGTTATAAAACAGAAAAACCATGCTGCGGCACGTTAAAACAATCCCAATGGATCCGGATCAGGCCGGAAAAATCCGTGCGGGGTTTTTCATCGATTGCGGCTGGATAAAAAACTTTTCTAGTGAAGGGCTCGATGTTTTATTCATGCCCGACGTTGGTTTTACAAGTTTTAATGAAAAATCATACCATAGCTTAATTCGGTCAAGCTGTCATGAGGCCTGTATTTCAAGTTTGCTTTACTAAAGTCTTGCGCTAGCGGATTGTGGTCACCTTGTTCAGCCCTGCGATGACTCGCTGTTGCCCCATAATGCATCAATCCAGTTATCATTAGGCATACCATGAATGACCAGGGTTCTTTTTCAATGAGCAACGGTAGAACGGCATTGATCCTAGCGGGTGGCGGTGCGCGAGCTGCCTATCAGGCCGGAGTACTGCTCGCCATTCGAGATATGCTGCCCGAAACCTGCCGTAATCCTTTTTCGATTCTCTGTGGCACCTCGGCCGGAGCCATCAATGCGGTAGCATTGGCTTGTAATGCCGACAACTTTAGCGTTGCTGTCGAAAATCTGGCGGATGTCTGGAGCAACTTTCGTGCAGGGCAGGTCTATCGCGCCGATCTGGTCGGAATCGCTTCTTCCAGCGCACGCTGGCTGGGTGCGCTGATGTTTGGCTGGCTGTTCAAACGAACTCCGCGCTCACTGCTCGACAATACCCCATTGCGACAGTTGCTGGAACAAAGGCTGGACTTTCGCAACATTGGCCGTTCAATTGCCAGCGGTTCGCTTTATGCAGTCAGTCTCACGGCATCCGGATATACCACCGGTCAAAGCGTCAGTTTTTTTCAGGCCCGCCCTGATGTGGAGACCTGGGAGCGAACGCATCGCTTCGGTTGTCGGATACCACAACTCAATATGGATCATTTGATGGCGTCCAGCGCGATTCCCTTTATCTTTCCGGCTGTTCGTTTGAATCGCGAATTTTTTGGCGACGGCTCAATGCGCCAGCTGGCACCGATTTCGCCAGCGATTCATCTTGGTGCAGAAAAAGTTATGGTTATTGCTGCGGGTCGGATGTTCGAGAAAGAGGCACGCGTAAGTTCCAGCACCTATCCGACACTGGCACAGATTGCCGGTCATGCACTGTCATCAATCTTCATTGATAGTCTGTCTGTAGATATTGAGCGAATGCAGCGGATCAACCGAACCTTGTCGGCCATTCCTGATGATGTAAAACAGCAGGTGAAAATTCCACTGCGACCGATTATGACCCTGGTTTTTTCGCCATCGGAACAACTTGATTTACTGGCCACACAACACGTTAATGCCTTGCCCTGGCCGGTGCGCTGGCTTCTGCGGGGGATAGGAGCAATGAACGCACGAGGCGGCGCCCTGGTCAGTTATCTGTTGTTCGAGAGCTCTTATACGCGCGTACTGATCGAGCTCGGGTACAAAGACGCGATGGCACGCCGTGAAGAAGTCGCGGCTTTTCTATCCGAATGAGCTTATTTGATGTTATTTCTTAACTACTTTCGCTATCCTATTATTTTTTCTTGATTTTATTTTTTCTAATGATAGACTCACTTAATAACGTCTTCATCAATAACATTTTTCAGGAGATTTGATCAATGCAGAACAGGCTGAAAACAGCGTTGCTGTTCGCCGCGTTGCTGGGCATTGGTGTTACAGGCGTCGATAACACGCAGGCCGTTGAAAAAAGCAAAACCAAATCTGTTTCGCACAAGCACAATGCTACATCGACGGTGTTGAAGAGCAAAACCTTGCCGCTCGCCAAGAAGAGCAAATCCTCCCTTTCGGCTCGGAAAAATCCAGCTAATATACTTGCTGCGAACAACGCAACGTCATGGCCGGAAACGCGCAAGTTGGTCGTACAATCCGGTTCAGCTTTGGTCATCGATCAGGGCGGTGGTGATGCTTTGTACCAGAAGAACGCCAACCTTGTTGTGCCGATAGCCTCAATCACCAAGTTGATGACGGCCATGATTGTGCTGGACAATTCACCGAGTCTGCACTCGCCAATCATCATATCGGATGACGATATCGACTACTTGCGCGGCAGCCGTTCACGTCTTCATGTTGGCTCTGTAATGACACGTGAATACGCCCTGCTACTCGCCCTGATGTCTTCCGAGAACCGTGCGGCCAATGCGCTGGCGCGGCATTATCCGGGAGGAATGCCAGCATTTGTAGCCGCGATGAATATCAAGGCGCAATCACTTGGCATGAAAGATACCCATTTCGAAGACCCGACCGGATTGACCAGTAATAATGTATCCACGGCCCGTGATCTGGCGAAGATGGTTGTCGCAGCGCATCGTTACCCGCTGATTCGGGAATTTTCAACGACGTCCGAGGCAACAGTGGACGTCGGTGGACGCGAGCTGGCCTATCGCAACACTAATCCGCTGGTCAAAAGCGCAGTCTGGGATGTCGGTGTGTCCAAAACCGGCTACATTCATGAAGCCGGCAAGTGCCTGGTCATGCAGGCGCGCGTTGCCGACAAGCCCGTGGTTATCGTATTGCTTGATTCGTCAGGCAAACAGACTCGTGTCGGCGATGCCAACCGGATCAAGCACTGGATGGAAAGTACGCACACGCATACGCAGGCTTCGCGAAAGCTGTCTCCGCAAGCAGCGCTTGTGCAGGAGAGCAGCCATCGTCCAGGATAAATGTTGCTAGCACATTCAAAATACTACGTTCAATAATAATCTCGGCGATTTCGCTGGTCTTACTGTATTGAAGTTAGTTTAAATCCTCCCGTGAAGTAGTCAGGACTCGTCCATATTTAACATGTTTGGGTAGTGGTGCTACCAATCAGATTGACGATGACTTCATGGCTCATCAATGGTTTTCCCCGCCAGATCATGCTGATGTAGTTAAACATGCGATGTTCGATCTTGTTCCATTTTGCTCTTACCTGGGGGGAGTGGCGGACGGAAATACCTAGTCTGGTCTCGTTTGCGAACCTTTGCAGCGCAACCTTCCACAGGCGAACCCGGTAGTCATTTCTCTTTGCCATCTGTGGTAATCAAGAGCTAAGTGGCACCCCGATTGCGCTCCCCAAGTTGTTACACCAGCGGCGAATGCTTTCCACTGCGAACTCCGAAATATCGTGATCGGCGACGATACTCATCCAGCCGACGTTGCCATTTTGATCGTATTCCATAGCGATTTGCCTTGCCCCGATGTGGGACCGGAAAGTCATGCTCCTGTATTTGCACCGGTTCACCCTTCGGCTGCCATTCCTGTCCTGCATTCCTGAACTCGCCGACCAGTTCCTTCTTCTTCGTGTCCACCGAAATGACCGGTGGCCCGACCAGGCCACAGGTACTGGCCAGTCGAAGGTATTTGGTAGCAACGCACTTTGGAGTGGTTGAGTGCACGGGCAATCGCGTCCAGGCTGAATACCCGGTGCTGTGGCGGTAGCGGAGTACGTCTCAGATCTTGCGCATGGATAGTCTTTCTTGGGGCGTCACCGCTCGCTTTCAAATTGCAGCGAGGATACATTCAAGTACTGAAGTTTAGACACTCGCGACCTCGGGTCGATGCCGAAGGCATCCCAGCGGCGCGAAAAATATTTTCAAAAAAATGCAAAAAAGACTTGACATGTC
>JAYSZS010000077.1:0-2275 GCA_043737935.1 Propionivibrio sp.
CTCAACCAACGCTGACGCGCGCACTGTCCGCGCATAGTAGGCCCACTGCACGGTGATGAGCGCAATGATGACTTTGTCCACTCCCTGCCCGAATACCGCGAGCAGAATCAATGCCAGCAGGATGGCGGGGAAAGACAGCTGAATATCAACCACGCGCATGATCAGCGTATCCACCCAGCCGCCGAAATACGCGGCCATCAGCCCAAAAGTGAGGCCGATGACCACTGCGACAATGGTGCTGGCCACACCGACGCCGAGGGAAATACGCAGCCCATAAAAAATTGCAGAGAGCATGTCGCGGCCTTGATCATCGGTGCCCAGCAGGTAGGATTTATCAGCAGCGGATTTTTCGCCTGGCGCCAGCTTGCTCTCCATCAGATCGATCTGCGCGAGATCGTATGGATTCTGCGGGGAAATAAGTGGTGCGAGGATCGCGATCAGCATCACCATCAACAACATTGCGAGGCCCAGTAACGCGAGCCTCGACTCCGCGAACTCACCCCAGATGCGGCGCAGGGGCGTCTCTTCCTTCAACGGCACTTCTGTCGTCAGCGCGCTGGATTGCATATCAATGCCCCGCCCCCGAAGATTGCCCCAGCCGCACCCGTGGATCGAGGAAGGAATACACGATATCAACAACGAAGTTGATGACGATAAATAGCATCACAATCACCATCAAATACGCCACGATCACCGGACGGTCGAGCTGGTTGATGGAATCGATCAACAGCTTTCCCGTTCCCGGCCAGGCGAAGATGGATTCCGTGACGATGGCAAAGGCAATGACCGAGCCGAACTCCAGCCCGATTACCGTCACGATCGGAATCATAATGTTCTTTAGCACATGCACACCAATGACGCGCGATTGCGAAAGCCCTTTGGCGCGTGCGAATTTTACGTAGTCCTGCAGCAAGGCCTCGCGCGTCTGGGCGCGGGTGAGGCGAATCAGCAACGAAAGTTTGAACAACGCCAGATTCAGTGCCGGCATGAACAAATGCGTAATGCCATCCCAGGTGAGAAAACTCACCTGCACACCCAGCAGGCTTACCGTTTCACCGCGCCCGTTGGACGGCAGCCAGCCCAGATACACGGAGAAAAACATGATCAGTACCAGCCCCACCCAAAAAGTCGGCAACGAAAAGCCGACGATGGAGCCGGCCATGATGCTTCGACCGATAAAACTATCCGGCTTCAATCCCGCGACCAACCCAAGCGGAATGCCAAGCAACACCGCCATCATTGTTGCCACTAACGCCAACTCGATCGTCGCGGGCATTTTGGAGAGAATCAATTCCAGCGCGGGAACGCCAAAAACGAACGAACGACCAAGATCACCCGAGAGTGCGCCCCTGAGGAACGCGCCGAATTGTTCGACCAGCGGTTTGTCCAGCCCCAGCGCAACAGTCGCGCGCATCCGCTCTACTTCGTCTGCTTGCGGGTTGACCAGCAATTCGATGGGGTTGCCAATGGCGTACACGCCAAGAAACACGAGGATCGCCATTACCAGCAGGACAAAACCAGATTGGGTAAGGCGACGAAGGGTGTAGGCAAACATTGGTGAGTTTTGGATCTACTAAAACCTGGTCAGGGGGCGGAATCGATGGAGGGGTGATTTCGCGGAGAAGCAAGCGCGCGTCGCAGCCGCTATCTTAATCGTTTCGAAGGCACCCACACCGGCGATGCTGTGGGAGCAGGATTCACTCGAATATACTCTCGCAGGCAGCGTTGAATTTCCACCTTTTTACACCGGTCTTAAGTATGCCAATAGATGTACCGCCACCTCCACATGTGCGTCGCAAGCGTTACCGCGGCACGCACCCGCGCAGGTTCGAAGAAAAATACAAGGAACTGGACCCACAAAAATTCGCCGCTGATGTGGACAAGGTGATCGCGCGCGGTCAGACGCCGGCTGGCTCTCATCGCCCAATCTGCGTGGATGAAATTCTTTCGATTCTAAATCCCCAGCCTGGCGAAACAGCCCTTGATGCAACGCTTGGTTTCGGCGGTCACACACGGGCAATTTTGCCCCGGCTGTTACCCGGCGGCAGACTGTTCGCTGTTGATGTCGATGCCATCGAATTGCCGCGCACCGAAGCTCGCTTGCGTAGCGCTGGTTTTTCAGAAAACGAACTGGTCATTCGCGAAATGAATTTTTCTGAAATGACCAAACTACTGCCAGAAGCGGGGGGTGGGTTTGATTGCATCCTCGCCGATCTGGGCGTTTCATCGATGCAACTCGACAATCCAACCCGCGGTTTTTCGTACAAGAACGACG
>JAYSZS010000078.1:0-2273 GCA_043737935.1 Propionivibrio sp.
ATGCCCTGTTGTGCGATGACCGGCTCGGCAACGCCGAGTTCGTTGATGCGGTTATGCAGGGTGCCCATGTTCTGCTTGAGCGCAGATTCCTGGATACGCTTCATTGCCGCCGGTTTGAGCGTGGCGATCAGCTTGAGATCGGTGCCTTCGCCCTGATCGACAAGCAACAGATCGGGCTGATTGTCATCCAGCGTGAGGCGCGCCTTGCTGCGCGTTTCCTCATCGCGGAAGCGGATGACGATGCGCTCACCTTCACGGCCGATGCCGCCATGGCGAATCGTCTTGTCGCGCATCAGGCTGCGCAGATCGGCGCTGATCGAGTCGAGCCGCTTGGTCAGCGCCCCTTTCATGTCAACCTGCAGCAGGAAGTGCACACCGCCGCGCAGGTCGAGACCGAGGTACATCGGCAGTGCGCCCAGTCGGGTCAGCCATTGCGGCGAACTGGAGAGCAGGTTCAGGGCGATGACATATTGCGGGTCGCTGGCGTCGGGGTTAAACTGCTTTTCAAGCAGATCCTTGGCCTTGAGTTGGGTGTCGGTGTCTTGCAGGCGAACCTTGACGCCGTTGCTGTCGAGGAAGATTCCCTTGCTTTCGACCCCGGCAGCGTCAAGCGTGCTTTCGACACGTTCCAGCGTCTTGAGATCGACCTTGAGCGTGGCCTTGACGCTCGACACCTGAACGGCCGGTGACTCGCCAAAGAAGTTCGGCAGGGTGTAGATGAAGCCAATCACCAGCGCGCAGGCGACGAGAATGTATTTCCAGAGCGGATAGCGGTTCATGAGGACAGTGGGAAGTAAAGAGTGAGCAGTGAAGAGTTGAAAGTGAGCAGCAGGCGCAGGGCTTTAATCCTGACTCCCCACTTCAGTCTCCTCACTGACTTTTAAGCGTGCCTTTGGGCAGTACCAGCGTAATGGCCGGCTTCTGCATCTGGATTTCGACGTTATCGGTTATGGCCAGAGTTACGAAGTCATCGCCGACCTTGGTCAGGCGGCCAGCCAGACCACCCTGAGTGACGACCTCATCACCCTTGGCCAGTGCATCGATCAGTGCCTTGTGATCCTTGGCTTTTTTCATTTGCGGCCTGACCATCAGGAAATAGAGTACGGCGAACATCAGGATGATCGGCAGAAATTGCATGACGCTATCCATCGGGCCGGCGGCGGCAGTCGTTGCAGCGGTTTGGGCATAAGCGTTACTGATCAGCACAGTTGTCTCCTGGGAAAAAAAACGGGAAGGTGTCGGAAAATTAGCGGGCTATTGTATCACTCTGGCCTGTTCGCCGCGACCGGCGTGAAAGCGGGCCACTGTTTCGGCCAGTTTGCCGGCGGCAATCGCCTCGCGTAGTTCATGCATCAGCGTCTGGTAGTAGTGCAGGTTGTGCAAGGTATTAAGTTGCGCGCCGAGGATTTCGCCGACGCGGTGCAGGTGATGCAGGTAGGCGCGCGAGAAGTTGCGGCAGGTATAACACGCGCAGCTTTCGTCGAGCGGGCGCGGATCGTTCCTGTGTTGCGCGTTCTTGATCTTGATGTCGCCGTAGCGGGTGAACAGATGGCCGTTGCGTGCGTTGCGCGTCGGCATCACGCAGTCGAACATGTCGATTCCGGCCTGCACGGCATTGACCAGGTCTACCGGCGTGCCGACGCCCATCAGGTAACGCGCCTTGGGGTGCGGGAGGCGCGGCGCGGTGTGGGCAAGGATTCGCGACATGTCCTCCTTGGGCTCGCCGACCGAAAGGCCGCCGATGGCAAAGCCGTCGAACCCGATGTCGACGAGGCCGGCCAGCGATTCGTCACGCAGTTCTTCGTACATGCCGCCCTGAACAATGCCGAACAGGGCGTTGCTGTTGCCTAGCGTGTTGTGCTCGTCGCGCGAACGTTGCGCCCAGCGCAGCGAAAGACGCATCGATTGGGCGGTGGCGTCGAAACTGGCAGGGTAAGGCGTGCATTCGTCGAAGATCATCACGATGTCGGAATTGAGTACGTGCTGAATTCGCATCGATTCCTCGGGGGTCAGGAAGAGCTTGTCGCCGTTGATCGGCGAAGAGAATTTAACGCCTTCTTCCGAGATTTTGCGCAGTGCGCCGAGCGAGAAAACCTGGAAGCCGCCGGAGTCGGTGAGTAGCGGGCCGTTCCAGCCCATGAAGCGGTGCAGACCGCCGTGCGCGGCGATGGCCTCCAGGCCGGGGCGCAGCCACAGATGGAAGGTATTGCCGAGGCAGATTTGCGCACCGATCTCGCTCAGGTCGCGCGGTGTCATGGCCTTGACCGTGCCGT
>JAYSZS010000079.1:0-12009 GCA_043737935.1 Propionivibrio sp.
TCTAAACCTAATTCCGAAAAACTCATGGATTGCCTTTTCAATTCGCCACACGGAGTTCTACTCCAGCGGCATTATTTCTCGTTAAAAAAGAGAAAAAAGAGTCGCGACCGCTGCAATTGCACGGAAGACGACAACACATCGAATATCGGCGCCAAACCTTTGTGCCGCGATGCGTTGCCTATGGAAAAACTTAGAGGCGTTGCGAAAAGGGTCGGGACGAGAAGCGACAACTTACGAGCTGGTTATTTTTGCTTTATCCCTTTTTCGCTATTGCTAAAAGCAGGGAAATGCATAAATGCTGCGTCGCACAACGTGGACTATACGCGACTGAAGTGAATAAAGCGAGCGATTTTGTTAGTGATGGTGTTGCAAACTCGTTGACCGGAACTCCTCACCGGCTTGCTTTGTGGCGCGGCGTGCCCCGCTGGACAATATCCATGGGTCCTTTCAGGGTGTTGGCCATGTGCTGCCCTTGACGCGGTTGCGTTCGAACTCACACTTCTGGACGGATACTTGTCGTTCATTTGAGCTGCGAAATGAATTGGGAGTATTTCAATTTCGGAATATCCTATTTCCCCTAAAATTGCGAAGCGATAGTCATACGCGCACTTGGATCGCGGCCAAACGCTGCACAGGGCGGGAGCCGTCCAACCGAATAGTACTGGTAACTAGTTGACGACCGTCGTTGTCGGCCATGGCGTTGAGCAGACCGTCGGGACTGAAGCTCAATCCCAACGTGCGCCTTGCCGCCGCGGCTATCGAGTACGCGTTTGACCCGGTGAGCCCGCAAAAACGAACGTCATGCCATGTCCCTTGAAACCGCACGGAATTGCGGCATGATAGTTACATCATGGTAACCCTTGTTCGAGCACGATCCGTACCGCGTGGCTTACATTACAAATATTCACTGGTCACAGACACTAGTATGTGGAGCTAGGCGATGCCGACTACATAGCACGTTCTACGGCATTATCATTCAGATGTATTGGCAAGATCATGACCCCGCTCATTTTCAGGTACGCTATGGTGGTAATTAGGCCGTGATCGCCATTGAATCGGGACAAGTGATCCGTGGCGGATTACCGAGCCGCGCACTCGGGTTGGTGCGAGAATGGGTAAACCTGCATCGAGACGAACTGTTGGAGGATTGGAAATTATGTTAAGCCAAGCAAATGCCGAAGTTCATCGAGCCGCTGAAATAGCGGTTTTTAAATGGGACGTGGTCGAGGTCAAAGCCGGCCCAGACCGCCGCCTACATGTACGGTTCGCGGATGGGACCGTTGGAATAGTGCGTTTCGACGATGTATTCTTTACTGGCGTGTTGAAGCACTGAAGGATGACGCGCTCTTTCGCCGTGCCTATGTTGAGCACGGTGCGGTAACTTGGCCTGGCGAGCTTGATCTGGCGCCAGATGCTATGTACGGCGAAATCAAACGCCACGGCGAATGGGTCTTGCGATAGTTACACGCTCGCTGGCTTCAAAGGTGAATAAATTAACGGCATTTTGTTAATTCTCTCGAAATCCATTTTATATTTTTTGGGCTACGCTTGATAGGCCATACCTTGTCCGGAGGCAAGCGGGATGCGGGTGGTGGCAGACTACTCCGCTGACCTGCAATAGCGTGTCCGCAGGCGCGTTGCGCATCTTACGCCTGCTTAAGGTTTTGACCTTGCGACCTTACTTTTCCTGCGGGTAAAACTACGAAACAATTTACACGTTGATTTTCTAACACCCTAAGCGCTAATCGGCCATGAGCAGACAGTGACGCTCTTCCTTCAAACCTGCCGTTGACTCAATGCCATTACCCAAAAACTGCCATTGGATAGGATGCGTAATGCCATCCAGTCGAATTCTCCGCCAGATCAAGGGGCGTGTTCCCATGAGCTCGACATGGAGCGTGGAGATTGCATGCATAGTCATCGCAGCTTCACAAAGATCTCGGTAGGCAATGATCCACCTTCAACTGGAACCTTCATATCCACCACAGCTCGGACCTGATCCTTAACGTTCGTGCCGTTGAAGTCGAACCAGATCGAGAACTGCTTGGGACTGCCGGACGAGGGGACCCGCCAATAGCTAATCCCTTGATCCATGCGAACCGAAAGCACCTTCGCATCGGAGAACTTTACTTCAAGCACTCGACCGTGCTGCACCGAGAACTTGCTGGGAACTAAGATCTTCGTACGCATACCCAAATATTCAAATGCCCCTTTGGCCACGGCGTCACGCACCGTCAGGTCGGGCCAATCGGAAAAAATTTTGTTGTAGGACGGGTTTCCTCCGCTGCCACGTATATTCGTGGTGGTAATCGTAATTTCCGGGTTATCCCAGCGCGCTTGACCAACGACTTCCTTGAACCTGCTGACCAAGTCCACAAGCAAGGCTAGTGAGAGAGGCGAGAACAAATACCGGTCGCTGTAGGAAATGGAAACGACATCGGAATTGGATTCGTCTATTTGTGTCATCGCCCCATGGTGTTCTTTCACGACGAGTTTCCAAAACTTCGTACCAAATCCCTGAAGTGGCCCATCGATCTCGTGATGCACAACAATCTCACGGTCGCCTTCGACCTTCACTTTGGGACGAATTGCACTGGCCTCAACCTTTTCAATGACTGTATTCAGATAACTCGAAAGAGTGCCGAGTATCAAGGGCGTCGTTGATACTCCCCACATTTCGTTTGGAATACGTGCAGCTTGGTCGGTAGTTGCCCACGCGACGGAATAGGCCTCACGGCGGATTTCGGCAATGATCATTGCGTCCCGCATGGACGGAAGCGCCTCTGAAATGCCGATCGTGATTGTTGGATGATCCGACAAACTCGACAAGACGAAGCGGTCTGCTTCTTCTAGTCCCTCGAAAACGGACTTGCCGATCACTATTTCGAGCGGGCGCGACAGGGCTGCCAGGCGGTAGGCAAGGATCCGAAGCGTTGAGGAGGCGATATCGACCTCCTCGGTCGGGCCATCGATAAAAAACCGTGTCTTGATCGTTGCGACATTGGCACTTTCGCGCAACACAGCCGAGACAATGCTAGAAGCCTCGACCATGGAGCTATCGCCGAGGTAGCGTAGCGCTTCCGGGATTTTCAACATATCCAGCCAGTCGGGAGTCAGGACAGCCAGTGCGGCCTTGCGATCCAGCACACCACCTTCGAAACGTTGATCAAAATCGAGCACGCAATGCGGACAACAGCTGTCACAATCCCTCGGGCAATTGAGGCGTTCGGCGGCATCGCGGAACATCTGATTCATCAGCCGCTCAGCGCTGGAGGCGTAACCCGCCGCAAATTTGTCGAAGATGAACAGCGATTGGCAGCGTGTATTGGTCGCCGAGCGGGTTTCTTGGACATCACAACCCAACTCGCTGGTTTGAACGCCTATCAGCTCGGCAAGTTCATCCCGAATAGCCACGGCGATGGTCAGTGCTATCCCACGGTCTGTGATCCATTGGCGATTGATGTCCCGGAGTTGAATTTCCAGCACATCGGTTCGCACCTGGTGACCAAGGACGATCTCTGTCTTGATCTGGTATTGGTTTATGCTTCCTGAACAGACTCGGTCATCTTTGCGGCTACGGAGCTTTTTATGTTCGTGGCCAGGTGTAAAAGCCGTGGGCGGGTTGCCATCGGAGAGCATCGGTTCGGCGCGTCCGCAGGCAAGGCAGAGGGCGTACCCCTTGCCGTGAAGCCCTGCTGAGTGATGATATACGCGACCATCGGTTGTCACCCGGAAGCGGCCCAATTCAGGATTGGGCATGGGTGACCAATCTCCCCGAGCGCTGATCCAAGGTCGCTCAATTGGAACAATTTGCTGGGTCGTTACATCGTTGTGAGGCTCATCGTAGAAGTCGACCGAGAACCCGGCCGGCTCAAGGAATTGCTGAATATCTTGAGCCAGAACTTCGGTTCCACATGCCTCACAGTTCTTGGCCAGAACGAGCGATGATGTCGTACCGCTGGCACCGCAACCTTGCCGGCAGCGCCAGGCAAATCGCAATGCTTGCGTCTCCCGTGCATCGTGCTGATTGGCGGGTACGTGCCAGTTCAAGGTAATGCCGGCGGATTTATACACGACTCCATCCATGACCAGTTCTGCGCCGGGTGCGTACTCGCGCAGCGCCGTCATGAGATCGCGACTGGCCAAGTTGCGCTTCATGAAGCGGTTATCGTCACGTCCGCCCTTAGTTGGCGCATCGGCCGCAGGCAATTTCTTCGCGGCACTAACCGTGGTGTTATCGAAGCTGGCAATCGATGTAGGGAATCCATAACCCGGCAGGAAGCCTTGTGTAGCGAGTTCTCGTAGTAAATATTCCTCGGCAAGTCGGCGCTTTTGGAACCCGATAGCTTTGGCGGCCGGATCGCTAGTCGAACCGACACCCAAGTCAGTCTCCTGATTAAGAAGAGCATTCCACTCGATCTGCCATTTTTCGAATATCTGGGCCATCTCCTTCCCGCTTTGTCGGACTAGGCGATCCGAATCATGGCCCTCGAACACGCTATTTCGAACGAGCCGCTGCAAACCCAGATCAAGATCAGGTTTGTCCCCAGGCATATAGGCTTCACACCAACTGACAAATCGTTTGAAGGGGCCGGTTTTTTCGCTGTCAAAGAACCAGCCACAAGTGAGTTTGGTCATGTCCTTCGGGTTTTTGCTTAGCAGTTCGACCAGAAAGCGGGCCAGCATCATGGAGTTCACATGGCGCTGAACAATGACTGCGCTATTCAGTGACACCACGGGCGGGGGCAAATTGGCTTTGAAGGCCCATCGTGTATCGAGGAATACGTGCTGATCGTGAGGGTTTGACTTGCATAACGTGACGGCAGTAGAGCGTGTTTCGTTGCGCCGTCCCGCACGGCCGGCACGTTGAAGGTAGTTGGCCGGATGTGGCGGAACGTTGTTCATGGCGACCAGTTGAATGCCGCCAATATCAATTCCCATTTCCATAGTGGTTGAACAAGACAGCAGATTGATCCAGCCATCCTTGAAGCTTTTCTCGTACTTGTCCAACAGTTCAGACGATTGCTGGGCGGAATGCTCGGCCGCAGAAAAATAGGGGGCCGACTCGATGACGCGATCGTTGACGTTGGACCAGAGCCCCTCCTCCCGCAATGCGAGCAGACCAGTTTGTTGGTCAAGCCATTCCCGAGCACGACGGATGCGCACTGTACTCTCGATTTCGCCACCAAAAGGCAGGTCATAGACCGGGATATCTACCTTCTCGCAATGCGCAATATCGTCCCGCATGATCTTGGGCAGGTAAGGTGTCACGCCGCGAACGGTCGTATCGAGGAAACGGCGGGTAACCGGGCATACCCATGCCTGCGAAATCGTCGAGAACGCAATGTCCTGCAATCGAAGGATGTAGCCGCTTCCGGTGAGCGTGAGAATGGGTTTGATCTGCTCCCATGCCGCGAGCAGCACCGAATCAACGGCCATTTCACCCGGATCCGTTTCAACATCGACTTTCAACAAAAAGGCGAGGAGGCGAACGATGCGACCCCGTGCTTTTGAGCGAGCAGCTGACGGCCAGCGGCGTTGTCCCTTGGCGGTTTCCGCAACATTGGGCGCGACAATCCAGTTTCGCGGAAAGCGAACTCCCATCCAATTTCGCCACAAGTCAGGGATGTCGAGACTGCCACCACCTCGTACAAAGTAGTCGAGGGTGATTTTTAGGAAATCTTTCCACTCGCTGAGGGTGAACCCACGGCTAGTCCATTCAGTATGGGCGGAACTGATTTGCGTAAGTTGGGGATAGATGACTGAGATCATCCCCATGGTCTCTAGGTTGTTTTGCCGCTTCGGACGGCGACCAAGCTCGCGGACCAGGAACATCCCTGCGATGTTGGCCGCACCTTCGTGGCCACCAAAAACCGTTTGTGAGTAGCCTTGGTAGGTATTCAGCATCGACCGGAAGTCATGGCCCTCCTGGGCGATGGCGTCTTGTAAGGCCGGAAACGAAACTGGGGTCGGCTTGTTTGCTAGGGCTTCTTCTACCCGGGCAGAATTGATCATCTGAACGATCGGTGCCTTGGCGGCTTCTGGCATTTTGGGTGTTGCCAATAGCCGCTCGAAGCCCTTAATCCGCTGCTGAATTTCCGCGAGTGCGTTTGATCTTGGCGCGCTTTCCTTCAACACGTGGTGATAGATGAGCCCGCGTGTCTTGGTCCGTTCGGCATCTTGTTGCAACTTTGCGGCCAATCGGGCGGTGCCTTGCCGGCTATCACTGAACGTCAGCAAGCGCCGTCCGCGATACGGCCGATCAGCCGGGTTATCACCATCCGGCGCATATTCGAGTAATGTTGGCAGTAAGCCACCCAGTAAAAAAGGTGCGCCGATACGGGCCTTGCGAAAAATGGGTTCCGCTTCGCCGCAGGCTGGACAATCCAAACCTTCCCCGCTGTCCTCATGCACAGTAATCGCGAGGGCTTCCGGGTCACTTCCCTCGACGATTTGATGAGTTCGGCGATGTAAATGCATCACCCCGGTATGTGGCAAATCGCGATTGGCAATGAGCATTAACCGGCCACGTCTGTCCTGTAAATCAGGTAAGTCCTCTCGATCGTCTGTTTCGCTTTCATCAATCTCAAGTTCGAACTCATCCACAGCGGATTCCGAAATGGATTGCGTTACGGCACCATTCTTTTCCTCGGTAAGGAGGTAAATCGCGCCGCATTCATCACACGATGCGAATTCATAAACTGGGGCGCTGCAAGTGCAGTGATTGCGTGTTCCGAGGAAGACCTGCCCAAAAGGCCAGGCTGGATCATCAAGTTTGGATCCTTGCTTGTCGGGGCACTGAGCGTCTGCACAGCACCACAGTCCAGTCAGCGTTTGATGGAAAATGTGCGCTCGCAGTGGCAAGAAAGGATTGCCGCCAGTATCCACGGTACTGGTCACCAAATCGAGCCAGTCCAGAGCTAGTTGCTGCTGTGCCAATGTGTAAGACTGTCCTGGTCCAAAAATGTCGGCGCACACCTCGGAGAGCCGCGCTATGGGCGATATCTTTTGACTGACAAACCGCGTTCTGATCTTCTTCGCGATGGCCTGGCCAGCGAGGGCCTGATAGCGATTGGGCGATTCGTCCTGCCCTGCGTCAATTGCGCACAAACTCTCTATCGGCTGAAGCGTGGACTCATAGATACTTGGCAAGGTCGGGATCTGCCTGTTCGCCGAAACGAGATAAACCCGGGAAATGTCCACGCCGGCAATCTGCGCTAGAAACTCACGTAGATGGACGCCGGCCGGTCCTTCCGGATCGCCAAGCGTTGCTGAGGTAGCGACAAAGCGAACATTCTCTGAACTGACACCGAAGGCATGAATCACGCGGCGTATTAGGAGTGCCAGTTCGGCGGCTTTCGAGCCGACATAGGAGTGCGCTTCGTCAAGAACGATCCACTCAAGCTTTCCCTTCGACTTTTCCAGGATATTGGCATCTTGCGGCCGTACTAGCATGTACTCCAACATCGTGGCATTCGTCACGAGAATGGGAGGCGGGGAGGCCCGCAGTGTTTTGCGGTCTTGTATTTCACTGGATTTCTGCACGAGTGATCCAGCCGGCAAGGTTTCTGGCGTCAGGCCGTTGTATAGGCAAAAGCGCACTTTGTTGCCAAAGCCATGCGTCCAGGCCAGAAGGCGATCTCGCTGGCTATTGATCAGGGCGTTGAGCGGATAGAGAAACAGCGCTCGAACCCCCACCAGCTGGCTGCCCACCAGTTCTTGCTCTCTAGCGAGTCGATCCAGAATAGGCACCATGAAGCATTCGGTTTTTCCTGAGCCTGTGCCGCTGGTGACAATGAGCGACTTGGGAGGCTCTTCGGCCAGAATTTTCCAGGACTGAACCTGATGGACATACGGGAACCGATCTTTGGCAAACCGATTTTCTTTCACCATATTCTTCGGGGGTGAATCCATCGCATCGACTAAGGATTTGGAGAGCAAATTCCCTGACAGCTCACTCATCCGCGTAGTGCTGGGCGTCCAGCCAAACACCGCTTCGAAGGTGGGATCGGCCAGGAAACTTCCCGTGTCACCGAAGGGGCGTGAGAACACGTCCATCAAGTGCCTGCGTAGAGGCACATTTGAAAATCCAAGCCAGCTCACGGTGCCGTAGTTGGCGCGGTTGGACAATGCCGTCAGCATTTCCGAAAAGTATCGTTGTTCCAGTGCTTTTCCTAATCGATAGTCAGGTTGATCGCACCCGTTGCGATACAGCGGGCGACGGTGAGGTCAAATGCTTCTGCGAACCACTCAGGATCGAATGACTGCATACATCGGATGGCTTCAATTTCATTCGCGTCATGCTCCAAATTAATTGGAGCTATGCCGATAGTCTTTAGCGCGAGGTAAATCGGAGCATTGATGACTTCGTCGCGAAATCCAAAATTTTCGCGGCAGAAATACTGACCAGAGCCATTCTTCCGGGCGGATAAGATTTGAGCGGAAAATTCTCGTGGCCAATTGGGCCTTTCGGCATTCATTTGGAGCAGTCTTTGTACGCGTGAATTCTCTCCATCGAACAACTGCACAGCATATATCTGACCCACCTTCGGTTGTCTTAAGAGTTGCAAGTCTTTATTGATCGCCCCGGTTGCAATTGCGCGACCGACTTCCAGAAGTAAACGCAAAGAAGGACACGATGCTGACAGTGCTTGAATACGATGCTCTAAGTGGGTCGAAATTAAGTTCTCACCAGCTTCACCGCTATACCAGGCACCTCTTTGCGCGATTACCCCACGCACGGCACCAACCCATGCCGTGAGCGGTATCGATTCCCAGGCAAACGGGAGTTCTGTCGGGAAACGTTCTGCGAAATTGGCTGGAAGGTTTCCAAGTCTGACGGCTAGCGCGGCCATGCCCGATGGGGATTGCGTGATTTTTCGCCAGAAGTCCAGCGTCGATAGCGGCAAATGCCCCAGCGTTACCGCCATTTGTTCAACAAGGCCCCAGGCATCATCGATAAAGTCGTGCGCAAGGCGTTCGATGATGGTTAAAAGCGCCGTTGAACGCACTCGCTCGTGAGGAATTTCCAGCGCACGCATTAATCCGAGGGCGATGGCACTTGTATCGCCTTCGTGGTCGACTTCTTCGCTAATGGATTCCGCTGTAACTCCCGTTACCTTGGAGGGTACGGGCCAAAGTACGGGGCGGAAAGATAATTTGGAGTCATTCCCCGGGTAAATAAGCCAGGGGCCAGGCGGTATTTCTGTTGCTGGGAAAAACCAGTTACCGGTTAGTACCCCTTCCGATTCGGATGGAGTCAAGCGCAATGGTTCCTCACCGGGCGCATTGATTCGGACTGAGCAAACACTGATTAGTGCGAGTTCTTCTAGAGACACCTGATCGATCTGGTCTTGTTTTACGCCGACTTCAGAGCTGGCGGCGTATTTCTCGAATTCCAGCGAATAGCGGGCCACACGTAGCGTAAGGGATTCACCCGCACCAAGCTTGAGTCGGGCCCTTACATGGGCATCTAGCCTGTCAGCGCCGGCCAGCATTCGCTTGATTTCTGTGGCATGGTCGAGCAGGCGAATCTCAACACGGGCTTCACGCGCATTGGCCTTGATGGTCGTCACGGATTCATTTGCAGGATGGCCGTGGTTGCCCCGATGCAGTCCCAGCCTGAGTTCGGCGCGCTGAGTTTCGTTTCCCAGAAAACCAATCATGCGAACTTGAGAAGCTTCATCAATGGACAATAATGCGCTGTTATCGAGTTGTTTACCGGCTGCATCCAGCGCGCGGATGCCCATAACGGGAAATGGCACTTTCACCCGCGCTTTAGTCTGGTTGTTCTTCCAGATCGTAGTGAGTTCGGCCCATTCCGGCGGATTGTCGCTGCCCTGGTAGCGAAATTGGACGTCCAGGCTATCACCATCGACTGTTCCGCTGACGCTCACCCCGGGCGTCCCGCAATGAACCGCCACAATTCCCCAATGAGAAAATCGAACGCTGCCGGTGTTGATATCGGATCCAGGCTCAATAAGCATATCCGCCTGAGTTGGCAGAAGAACGATCCGTGAGCGCCATTTCGCTTCGCCTTGCGCTGGCCAGATCGCGGTGACGGGGCCAATAATCTTTTCTGGTGTGGTGGTTATCGGATTGCCATGAACACGCCAACCGATGGGCCATTGAACCGATTGTTCGAGGCCATAGTCAGAGACGTGGAACAGTTTGGGGACACCTCTGAATGCCCGATCGGGCTGGAGGAAAGTTTCCCATATCCGCGAGCCGCGCAATTCAAACATATCAGCCGTTTCGGTCGCTTGGCCCGTCCTGACCCGATAAAGCGATCCATGGCCATCGTCAATCCGCACGTCGCCGCGCACGGAATATACAGATCGCTCAAGTGGCGGTATCGGTCCTTTCAGTTCTACCGACGATCCATCTTCCGCATTTAGCGTCCAGTGGGACGGAACGCTGACCATGCCTTGTGCGCTGACAATTGTTCCTGAGCCTTGCTTGACTAGGCGGTAGATCACGGAAGGGTCTGTGCTTTCGTCGAAGATCCAGGGTAATTCGGTGTCGAGCGCGTCCCCTCGACTTATTTCCTTATGCCTGGATTCGCCGGACGGCGTTAGTAGAAGCATGGCATGTTCGCAAGCAGCCGCCGCATCACGACTTTCCAGCGGATGCCGGGCAATCCGATAGCGCTCTCGACCGGCTAGTTTGCGAAGGGTTATGTCGGTCGCTTTTTCCCCGCGCAACAAGCGTAAGGTAGGGGTGCGAGATAGATTCTGTGAATCGATCACGAAGAGATTGCAAAGTTCGGTCGCCTCCATGTACTCGGGTAACACGATGTCCGAGCGCAGAGACCATTGGTTGGATTGAGTTTGCTCCAGCCGACGTTCGATAGATATGTGATGTACGTTCCTGACTACATTTCCGGCGACATCACGAACGAGTTGCTCAATGAGTCCTTTGGCCTGGAGATCTTCCACCGGCAAGGGGAACGAATCACGCCAGTCGGGGACGGCTTGATCCAATCTTTCTAGGGCACCTTCCGAGTTTGTGAGGGTCGCCAATTCTTTTAATCGGAGCACGGTAATGACGACTTCGGTCAAGAGGACGAAGACTTCTGTTTGTCGGTAGGTGTTGGGGAGGTCGGTTGCCAGGTCTTGTATCCAACCCTGAATTTCCTTGGCATCGGCAGTTCCTGAGGATGCCAAATGAAGGACACGGCTCAATAATCTGCCAATATCTCCTCGGGCGGTTCCCAAGAGTTGCATAGGTAGACCACCTTGGAAGGCAATACTCCCAAGAAAGCGCAATCCGTGGGCATCGGACAGGCGCAATTTCCACTCTTGAAACCCTCGTGTGACGCAGTCGCTTCGCTGCGCCTGATTCCAACCGTCGGCCGGCGCGCCTATGGAATTTAGAATGGGATCCCACGAGAATCCTGTCCCGTCGTAATTCCGACGCCACCACTCGGCAGAATATAGAACAAAAAGAGCAGGGAAAAACTCAACCCTTCGAGCAACGTCGGCAAGTGAGACAAGTTTGAGATAAGTCTTCAGGCGTTCTTGAAGAACAGATTCAAGGTCTGAAAACTCGTCGGTCGTTACACGGTAGGTGTAAAGGGCGCGGCCCGTGGGGTTGTCCAGCTCACGGCGCGCCATGAACTGTGCTTTCCATTGGGCAATCGAAACCATTACGGGATATCCCCCCTTTGTTATTGGCGCTGGAGCAACTTACCTGGTCTGCATCGGTAATTTACAAACGGCCAGAGCGGCAGGCCGAGTACGGAAGAACACGCAGTTGCGGCCAATGGCCGCTGCCGCATTATCGCCACCTAGTCGACAATATCACTGCATTATAACCAATGGCAGCTTCTCGTTTTCCATGGTTCGCGGCGAACGACCGCTTTGGATTCTTGCCACCGGCGGGTATGGGTCGAATTCCGAAAATCCGCTAAATCGTCTTCAACTCCAGTTCTTTGCCGCCCTTGCCATGCAGAAAAACAAACATCGCCTTGCCTTGGTCATGCCAATATTCGCTGGCCGATTGAAAAAT
>JAYSZS010000080.1:0-5482 GCA_043737935.1 Propionivibrio sp.
AGTGCTGCGTAGCGTTGCGGGCGTCATTCAGTCCCAGTTACGGGCGGGCGATACCATTGTCCGCTACGGGGGTGAGGAATTCGTTGTTCTCCTGCCGCAGTCCGAGCTGCTTCATGCCCGGCAAATCGCCGAACGAATTCGCCGCAGCATCGAAGAAAACCAGTTCCAGGGCCCTTCAGGACAGGCCATCAAGGTCACTCTCTCGATCGGGCTGTCGATGTTGCCCGCCGAGCTGGCGTCCGGGGAGAATCGGCAGCAGGCCGAACAACTGATTGCTGCTGCCGACCAGGCGCTCTATCAGGCCAAAAATGGCGGTCGCAACCGTGTCGTCTGCGCCGGGAGTGTGCCGTTGGCTACAGCGCGGCTAGTCTCATGGCGCTGGCTATTGCGTCCACTTTCTGCCAGGAAACGCCCAAAGCACACTTGAGGATCATTCTGGTCATAGTTCATTCGGCTGGTGACAAACTGTAACCAGTTGTAACCCTTCTACACTATACTTTTTTGCCCAAGTCGAATGGCGATAACTGAGAGAGTCTTTCTTAACACTTTAGCAGTTATCTCGAATGGATATATTTAACAAATTTTCGGGAGGTTTATGAGAGTGAAATTACTGGCTGCGTTGTTTTCGCTCGTTTGTGCCAATGCCTTTGGCGCGGTTGCCGATGACATCAAAGCACTCATGGAAGAGAACAAGTTTACCGAAGCCTACCAGCTCGGTAAACAAAACCCGGATCAACTCGGCGAACCGTTGTTCGATTTCTACTACGGCATTGCCGCGCTCGATGCCGGTGCGCCGGGCGAAGGGGTCCTGGCGCTGGAGCGTTACAATCTGACCTATCCTGACAACCGCAATGCCCGCTTCAACCTGGCGCGTGGCTATTACATCATTGGCGAACTCCAGCGCGCACGTGACGAATTCGAAGGGTTGCTCAGTGAAGCTTCTGGCGAGGAACGCGCCGCCATCGATCGGTTTCTGGACGCCATACGGGCGCGCCAGTCGATATACCAGCCCACCGCCAACCTGTGGCTGGAAGCCAGCGGCGGTTACGACAGCAACATCAACGCCGGCGTCAATAACAACTCTCTCGTCACCATTCCCGGTGGGGTGCCATTCAGATTTACTCCGATCACCAACAGTGTTGCCGTCAAAGAATCCGACTGGTTCTACAGCTATGCCGGCGGAGTGCAGGGCACGTTGCCAATCGAACCCGGAATTGCGCTCTATGGCGCGGCAAATTTCGACGCGCGCAATTACTTCCAGTCCGGCAACGACCAGTTCGATCTGTTCAATTACGGAGCCGTGGGCGGCCTTACCTACCTTACCGGGAAGGAACTGTTCCGCGCTGGCGTGAACGTTCACCAGCAAAGGGTTTACCGGCAGAATAACGTGCTGAGCTACGGTTTGCTGGGTGAATGGTCACACCAGTTCGACCAGTTCAACCGCTCCAACCTTTCCGCCTTCTATGGTCGTCAGGATTACAGCAATATGGACGTCCATGCGCTCAAGGATGAGAGTGACCCCAGGCAAAGTAACGGTGCCGAAGCGCAAACGAGCAACTACTGGGGGCTGTCCGCCGGGTGGACGCAGGTGTTTGGGCTGACCTGGCAGCCGGTATTGAATTTTTCTGTCGGCTATACGCGCATCGACAACGTCAGGGATCGCCCCGACTATACGCGTGACATCTACACCGCGCGTGCCCAGGTCAGCCTGACCCCGGTGCCGCGCTGGGGAGTATTTTTGGGGATGGGTTACCTGCAAGCCGATTACAAGGGCAACTACGCTGGGTTTTCTGCCTGGGAAGTCCGACGCGACCACAACTACAGTGTCGATGCCGCAGTTTCCTATCGCATCGATAAATCCTGGTTTTTGCGCGGCGAGGCTCAGTGGACTGACCAGGACTCGAATGTCGGCCTGTTTGACTATTCGCGCACGGCCGTAGCCGCCAAAGTGCGTTACGAATTCAACTAAAAGGAGAACACGAATGATCAAGAACACCTTGAGTCGTGCCAGCCTGGCTTTGTTGCTGGCCTGGGGATCGTCATACGCGGCCGAACCGGCGGGCAGAGTACTTCTGCTGCAAGGGTCGGCTAACGCCGTTCGTGGCGCGCAGGAGGTTCCGCTGGCGCGTGGCGTCAGCGTAGAGACCGGCGATCTGCTGCACGTGGCGGAGGGCAGCTCGTTGCAGGTGCGTTTTACCGACGAATCGGTGGTCGCCATGCGCGCCAACACCCAACTAAAGATCGAAGACTACAAATTCAGTGAAAATGGCACCGGCGACAAGTCCATTTTCAGCCTGCTCAAGGGTGGTTTGCGTACCATTACCGGCTTGATCGGCAAGCGCTCTCCCGAAGCCTATGCGGTACGCGGCGTCACGGCGACCATAGGCATTCGCGGCACCCACTTTTCCGCCGTCAATTGTGCGGGCGATTGCACCAATGCCGACGGTTCACAAGCTGACGACGGGCTGTATGGCGGCGTGACCGATGGCCGCATTGTGGTCACCAACCAGGCGGGTGAATCCGAGTTCGGGCGCGATCAGTATTTCGTCGTGACCTCCAGCAACTCCCTGCCCAAGCCGCTTCTGGCGCCACCAAGCTTCCTGCGCGACCGGCTCGATGGCCTGGCCAAGGCACCCAAGGGCGGCCAGGGGAAAGCCGCTGATGTGAGCAGCAGCGGCAGTTCGTCCGTTCTGGAAACGACCTCCCCGGCCTTGGGTGTCGTCACCAACGTCGTCGCGGGATCGCTGCCGACCAGCCCCTATGCGCCGTCTAACAGTCCACTTGCCAGTAGCGAGATCAAGTCGGCGGCAACTGAAAGTGTGGGGGCGTACTCTTTCACCGAGAACTATTCTTCAACTGAAGCTCGCGCCGGGTTATCTGTGTTTGATTATGAATCAGATGGCGCATATTACAGTTCGGCTACAGTCAACAATGCCCCAATCAGCAATTTACTCGCTTGGTATCAAGGTGCATATACTGAAACGTATTCTGATACCGACATCACGTATGGAATAACGATTACGGGTACCCGAACCAAGACAGCGTCGGTCGATACAGGCAGCTTTACTGGCATCGAAGGTACCGCCCACTGGGGACGCTTTCAGGAGAGCAATAACGTGGCAACCCCATTCACTGAGTCTCTGAACAAAATTAATCACTGGGTTTTAGGACCCGCCGTCACGGCCATGCCAACGACAGGGACGTTTACCTTCACCCAAGTCGGTGGAACACTGCCTACCGATGGAAATGGAAATGTGGGAACGCTGACCAGCGGCGGTGCGTGGACCATCAATTTCGGCACTCTTACAATACAGAGTGCCTCACCAGTCACGTGGACGATGCCGAGTGGGGCGGGTTATAAAGTCAATGTCGCCCCTGTCAGTTTGACCAGCTATGCGTACGGTTCTACCTCTAGTAGCACGCTCAATGGAGTAACTGGCACGTCAAATGAAACAGGCACTGGCTTTAATAGCATCGGCGGATCCATAAGCTGCACAGGCCCTTGTTCGGGGCCTTCTGTAGAGATCAGCCCACAGCCCATCGGAGCAACGGCAAGCCTGCTGGGGGTAGGTATTGCGACCGGTGCGACGGTCTCCGGGGTACCGGAAAATACTGCTCAGGTTCGGGTGTACAAGCGGTAATCCGAAAACTCGTTACGTGCTCAAGAACGGGTGCCGCGGCACCCGTTCTGCTTTCACACGGCGATATATCTCGTGCCGCCCATGATGAACCCTACAACCAGGTCGAAATCAGCCAGGCTCAGCGCGGCTAGCCGTATGGCGCCGGCTTTTGCGGCCTCTT
This sequence comes from Propionivibrio sp., assembly GCA_043737935.1. GTDB lineage: Bacteria > Pseudomonadota > Gammaproteobacteria > Burkholderiales > Rhodocyclaceae > Propionivibrio. The sequence continues at coordinate 3,802 of JAYSZS010000080.1, forward strand.
AAAGTGTATCCCTGAGTCAAAACAGTATTTGCCCGACCATATTCACCCGATCTGCCCTGTTTGCGCCGGCCCGCACGCTGTGCATTGCCTACCCCGTGCCAAACAGACCTGCCCAATGACTGTGTTCAGGCGCTCCTGGCCACTGGGCTGGAAATCAAGGGTCTCCCTCGGCAAGATGCAGCGGTTCGCGCACAACGTTGAAGCTAAAAATGCATCTAATGGACCACCGATGTGGAAAAGAACTGCAGCACAACCACCCCGGACACGATCATGGCAATGCCGATAAGCGCTGGTCGGTCCAGCATCTCTTTGAAGAAATAACGACCGACCAGTACCATCAGTGCATCCCCGGAACCGGCCCAGATGGCGTAAACCACACCTACAGGTAGGGTATTGAGGGTCAGGGACATGAGGTACAGTGAAAGAGCATAGCAGGGGACTATTATCGCCCACGGCCATAGCCGGGCAAAACCATTGGCCAGCTTGAGGGCCGAGGTGGCAATCACCTCAAATACGACGGCTGTAAAAAGCAGCGCCCATTCCATCTAAGTGGCACCCCCCAAGGCCGACGTCATGGCCGGAAAAAGCAGGGCATCAGTTTGCCACCGACTTGGAAAAAAAATTGATCACCAGGACACCCAAGACGATCAACGCCACCCCTGCGAGTCCAGCCGCATCCAGTGTCTGCCCCAGAAAAAGCCAAGCCACCAGGGTGACCAGCGACACGCCGACACCCGTCCAGACGGAATATACGATACCGATCGGCATTGTCCTCATGCTCAGTGACAGCAGGATGAAGGCCGTTTCGTAGCCAATTGCCACGATTACCGACGGCCACAGCCGGGTGAAGCCCTCGGTGGATTTGAGCATGGAAGTAGCAATTACCTCGGCCACGATCGCCATGAATAGCAGGAACCATTTCTTCATGTCATACCATTCCCGAACTAAGGAACACTATTCACTTTTCTTCGGCATGAGAAATCTGCTGAACAAACGGATAATTTGAGTAATCAAAGGATTGACGTATCTGACCAAAGCCCGCAAGGGGATCAGCCTGGCCCCCAATCTGCGCTTTGTCGAGTATCCGCCCTGGCTTAACAAATAGCTTTTCTTTCCGTTGTCCAGACACCACTGCACATTATTCAAAAAACTGATGTAGTAAAGTTCATACTGCCGTGAAACCGTGTAGTCAAAGCCAAGATACTTATCGACCAGAGCATCCTGCTGGACAAGGCAGAAGTTGAAGCCGATGAGTTTGTCGTTGACCCGGTATAGGAAAAATCTTGTCTCTTCGGGCATATAACGGCAGAAGTTTTTGAAGAAGTCTTTGGTCAAGCATTCAAAATGCACCTCGTTCTTGTTATAGATGTTCAGATAGAGCTGATGTATTTCGTCGATACAGTCATCAATATTATTCACAACTTTTATGTCGAGCCCGCCCAGGGCTTTTGTTTTTTTTATCTTGCGCCGTAAATCTTTTCGCGTCTGGTAACTCAATCTGGAAAAATAGTCATTCAGGGAAGAAAAATCGATGTCGAGTATCGCCGTCGGGTAACTATCCACCTTAAAATAACCCATGGATTGTAACGGTTCTAAAAATCTCAGATCCGCGTCCATAAAATCCTTGAATTCGATCATCCGTACTCGAGATTTTTTTGCGAAATCACAAAGCGCCCTGTCG
>JAYSZS010000081.1:0-2248 GCA_043737935.1 Propionivibrio sp.
AGCTGTCGGGCCAGTTCTTTGGTCGATACCTTGCAATCGCCATGCATCAGCACGATCAGCGGTTTGGCCGTTTCGTCCTGCATCACCAGCGTCTTGACAACGGCATGTTCGTCGACATTCAGTTCGCGCGACGATATTTTTGTCCCGCCTTGCTCTTCGTAGTCATACCGATGAGTGGAGTGGGCAATGCCTTGCCGATGCAGAAAATTTGTCGCCGGCGTTTCGGGGGTGTTTTCTGATTTCATGATTTTCTCCGAAAACATGTCTTGACTTCCCAAGCATAACAGAGCCCGTGCAGTTCAAGTTTCAGCCGCGCGGGTGGTGCTGGGCATGCAGCGATTTGAGCCGTTCGCGGGCAATGTGCGTATAAATCTGCGTGGTCGAAATATCCGCGTGCCCGAGCAGTAACTGCACCACCCTCAAATCGGCGCCGTGATTGAGCAGATGCGTGGCAAAGGCGTGGCGGAGGACGTGCGGAGAAAGCCGGGTGGGATCCATTTCCGACAACACGGCATAGCGCTTGATCAGTTGCCAGAAGGCCTGGCGCGTCATCGCCGATCCCCGCGCCGTGACAAACAGATCATTGCTTTGCCGTTTGTCGAGCAGTTCCGGTCGGGCCTCGGCCAGATAGCAACGCATCGAGTCGATGGCTTCCTCGCCGAGCGGCACCAGCCGTTCCTTGCTGCCCTTGCCGAATACCCTCACCACGCCCATGTCGAAATTCACTTCGTGCAGTTTCAGCCCAACCAGTTCGGATACGCGCAAACCGGTGGCATACAGCGTTTCGAGCATGGCGCGGTCGCGCTGGCCGAGCGTCGTAGTGCTCGGCGGCGCCGCCAGCAGGGATTCAACCTGCGCTTCGGAAAGCACCTTGGGCAGACGCGAGGGCTTGACCGGCATGGAAATCTTCAGCGTCGGGTCGGCGCCGATTCGGCCGCGGGCCAGCAGGTAACGGTAGAAGCGCCGAAAGGTCGAAATGTAGCGCGCCTGCGATGTGGCGCGCAGCGTTTTCGAGAGCGTGGCGACAAAGCGCATCAAGGCCAATTCGTCGGCCTTGCACAGCGAGGCGAGTTTCAGTTCGTTCAGCCAGTTCGAAAAATGAATCAGGTCGCTGCGATAACTCGAGAGCGACGCCTTGGCCAGCCCGTCTTCCAGCCACAGGGTGTCGCAGAAGGCATCAATTTCTTCGCGATCGTCCGGTTCGGCTTCAGCAAGCTTCATGCGCCAGCAGCCAGCGCTTTACGTCGAGCAGGAAACCGCCGCCGTGCCGCGCAAAACCGCCCAGGCCACCGCCCGTGGCAATGACCCGATGGCAGGGAACGACGAGTGGGAAGGGGTTGGCGCCACAGGCCTGGCCAACGGCGCGCGGCGCGTTGTGCAGGGCCCTGGCCAGTTCGCCGTAGGTGCGCGTCCGATGATTGGGAATGGCCGCAATCTGATCCCAGACGCGACGCTGAAAGGCCGTTCCGGACCGGCGTAGCGGCAGAGCAAAAGTGAAATCGGCTTCGGCCAGATAAGCGCGCAACTGGCGTACGACTTCTGTCGCCAGCGCGTTCTCTGGTAAAACCTCGGGGCACGGCTCAAGGTATTCGAGCGAATGGATTTCATGCTCGTCGCAACGCACGCCGATGCAAAAGCCTGGCGCGGTAACGAGGGCCTGATACGCGTGACCAATTTGCCGTGGCATGGCGGGTCGATCAGGACGTCTTGCCAAGCAGCGCCTGCTTAAGGTCGTCCTGCACCGGCTTGTTGCTCAGCCAGATTTTCAGCAGCGCCCTGTAGAAATCCTCACCGGCAATATCCTGGCCTTTGGTTTGACCGTTGACGCTCAGTCGAGTCCCGCTTTCAGGGATCCAGTCGATCAGGACGCTGGTACCGGTTTTCGCTTCGCCAACCGAAAGCATGGCTTCGGAGAACAGCTTCAATCGGTCTTTGAGCGCCTCAGTTTCAGCTTCAGTATGGTTAGTGGCGACGCCTTCGTGCAGCGCGTCGACAAACTGCTGCGCCGACAGATCGCGCAGCAGACTGATGGAAACCCGCTTCGCACCTTTAACCGACAGTACCGCATTGGCCTCGCCCTGCTTCTCGGGCAGATAGAGCGCCATGGCATAGACCTTGAAGAAGGCTTTTTTGCGCAATCCGGCCCCATTGGCCACGACATCGCTGTTTCCAATTTTGCTCCTGTCATCGAACCTGACGCCACCAACTTCCAGCGCATGCGCATGATTCAAGGTCAGCAGTGCGGCCA
>JAYSZS010000082.1:0-2238 GCA_043737935.1 Propionivibrio sp.
AAAGGCGAAGGCTTGATGGAAATGTTCTACCCTGTGCTCGCCGGGCAGCACTACCCTTATCTGCTGCGTCAGATGACTGAAATCCGTGATGGAAAGCGCACCGATGTTCCTCCTGAAATGTTCAGGGTCATCACGAAATACGACAATGCCCAGTTGGTTACCATCGCTGCTTATCAGGCGAGTCTGACCACCCCGAAATCAATCCTGATGCAGAGCGGCGCGATGTGCAAAACGTCATCGGCCAAGGGCAGCAAGACATGATTGTGTGATTAAGGGATGAACAGCATCGGCATCACTTTCTTCCCCTGAAGAAGCACGGGACGACAGGGATGACGTCTGCTTTGCGAGAAAAATGGGGAAACCATTTTTCTCGACGGCTTCCCGGCATCGCCGGTCAATAAGGGCTCCATAAACGTCATGGCCTGACCGGCGCATGGATATGGTTTCCTGCGGCAGGCTCAAGAGGCCCGTGCCGATTGCCTTGCAACCCGATGCATCTGAGGACGCCGGGTTATTGGTTTACCGTATTACCAGTCGGCCCGGATCGGCGCACCACTCGCTCCACGATCCGGCATGGAGCCTCGCGCCATGCAGTCCGGCGATCTCCATGGCCAGCAGTTTGTGGCAGGCAGTGACGCCTGAGCCGCATTGCATCACGGACTGCGCCAAATCGACGCCTGCGATCAGGGCAAGAAATTCGTGACGCAACTCGGGTGCCGGGCGAAAGCAGCCATCGGCATCCAGGTTGTCGCGGAAAAACCGGTTGCGCGCCCCAGGGATATGGCCACCAACCGGATCAAGCGTTTCGTTCTCGCCGCGAAAGCGATCCGCAACACGGGCGTCAACCAGGCACAGTTCACGGCATTCGAGGCTGGCCAGTACCTCATCGCTGCTGACGACCCAGTCGTGACACTCGACTTCAAAAACGGCAGGAACCGGCTTTGGCCGCTCGCTGGTCAGGGTGCGCCCTTCCTTGACCCACTGCCTGATACCGCCATCGAGCAGCGCAACACGATCATGCCCCAGCCAGCGCAACAGCCACCACAGGCGCGCTGCGATCATGCCCCCATCGTCGTCATAGGCGACGATAGGGGTCTTCCGCGAAACGCCGGCAACGCCCAATTTGTTTGCCAGTAACTGCGCATCGGGAGGGGATGACGTCCGATGCGGCCATTCATCGGGGCGGACAGATCGCGGTCCAGATGTAGGGAAAAGGCACCGAGCAGATGACCATCGGCATAGGCTTGCGCACCGAATTCAACATCCGACAATCGATGGCGGCATTAAAAGACCCGCCAGTCCGGATCGTTCAGATACCCGGCCAGAACCTCAGCGGTCAGCAGGCTCGTAAAATTCATGCCACCTTATTCCGCGTCGAGCCACGAACGCGCCTCGGCTGCATCAGCGAACACCTGCATTTCGGCACGCACAAAAATCTGTGACAGCCATGCGCTCCAGGCGACCCACTGACTATCGGTGAGAACGGCGATGCGCTTGAAATCATCGGCATGCGAGCGGGCGAAGACGATATCTTCCCACGCCACGTCAAGTGTGAAATCGGCCATCTCGCGCAGATCGAAGAGGAGATCGACCGGCCCTTCGAACTTGACCTTATAGATGACCATGTCCTCGAACTCCTTGTAGTCCGCCAGAGTGAATTCGGCGTATACATTAACTTCGACGCGTTTGGGCTGGTGCTGGATAACGATCATGACAGTCTCCCTAGTGTTGCTTCGAGTTTAGCATCAGTCCTGCCCGGCAGGATTCGCCCGCGAGAACCAGGTAGCGAAAACTCCACTGGCCACAATCAGCGCGATCGCCAGCCAGGCACCGGGTGCTAGTGTCTCGCGTCAGATCAGCCAGCCGAAAAAGCTGGCAAAAATGACGATTGTATAGGCCAGGCTGGCCGACACAAGGGTTTTACCGCGCTGGTAGGCACGGGGCATCGCCAGTTGGGCAAGTGTCGCAAAGGCGGCGACAGCGAGCAGCAGAAAAGCGCTGCGCAGATCGACGCGATGGAATTCAAAGAGTGTCATCCACACCCCGCTGGCGATTGTTGACAGCAGGGAAAAGTAGAAAACGGTTCGCTCCTCGACCTCTCCCAGTTCACCGAGTGCTCTCACGTTGTAGTAGGCAAAGCCGGCCATCAGGCCGTTACCCAGCCCGATCAGACCGCCGGGCAACTGCTCGGCATGCCAGGTCGGCCGCAGCAGGAGCACGACACCGGCAAAACCGAGC
>JAYSZS010000083.1:0-5412 GCA_043737935.1 Propionivibrio sp.
AAACCTCCATCGTGAGCTATTTTTCTGCACGAGAGAGTAGTTCCTTGCTTGGCGCAACTCATCAACTGGTCACTCGGAGGTGGTGGGATCGTCGCAACCCATACCCGTTGTTTTGTGTCTGATGTGGTTATCAGAGAATGTAAGGCAGGTGACCCAACCGCGTCCTTCGTAGACCGCACGCAGTACGCGAGTTTACGTCATTGGCTATCAACGACCAGGCCATTGAGATTGCTGAATCATTGCTAGCTCTGAGCATTTTCCCGAAGACAGCGGCAGAAGATGCTTTACATGTTGCAATTGCTATTGTCCACGGCATGGATTTCTTGCTGACATGGAACTGCCGCCACATTGCCAATCCGATAATTCAGGCACGAATCGCCGCACAACTGGAAAGCATTGGCCTGCTAATACCATTTATCTGCACACCGGAAGAACTGTTAGGAGAAGAAAGTGAATGACGAAATCATCGTTGAGGTAAGGGCGATCAAGGAGGCATTAGCCGAAGAGTCTGGTTTTGACATCCGGCGCATAGCCAAAGAGATTCAAAAATCTGAAATTCAAAGCGAAGCGGAGGGCTGGAAACACATCCCTGACCCGTTACAGCCGTTGCCCAACTCTGCATTCCAGCGGGCTCGCTTCGCTCGCCGCTGAACCGGAGCTTAATGCGTCTTCATTTACCGATCATGGAGGTTACTCATGCGTAAAACAGCATCAGGATTCGTCAAAGTTAGAGCCATCAGCGGAACTCATGTCGTCTTTCTTGCGTTCGATATGAAAGAGTCGGACGCGAAGGGCCTGCTGGGTTTTGCCATTCAGCGCACCGACCTCACCGAAGACGAAACCATCTGGCTACGCGGCAACAAGACATTTCCCAGTATCCGCCCCGCCACCGGCATTGACGATGCCAAAAGCCATGAGCATCCGTTCCAGGCATTCCAGTGGGCGGACTACTCGGCCAAGCCGGGTTACAAATACATATATCGTGTGATCCCGATGTACGGCGCACCCGGCGCATTGACCGAGAAGGACGGGACTAATATCACTATCGAATCCGAGCCGCTGGCCGGTGCCAAGCACGAGGTGCACTTCAATCGTGGCGCGATCGCGTCACAGGCATTCGCCAAGCGCTTCCCCGGCATGAAACTCGACGAGGCGGGCCCGCCCGCGTACGCGTGGCTCGCGCGCGATCTGCTGCCCGCACTGCTTGGCTTTATCGCCAAGGCCAAGGACAATACTTACAAACTGCACGCCGCCATCTACGAACTGAAGTGGCCGGAAGTGCTGGCCGCATTCAAAGCCGCCAAGAGCGCAGGTGTCGACGTGAAGATCATCTACCACGGTAAGGACGACGAAACGGGCACGGCCAACGACGAGGAAATCACCAAGGCAAATATTCAATCGCTCTGCATCCCGCGCGTCAATGCCAAGTTGATGCACAACAAGTTCATGGTGCTGAGCAAGAACGGCAAGCCCGTTTCCGTCTGGACCGGCTCCACCAACATCAGCCGCAACGCACTGCACGGTCAACTCAATGTCGGGCACTGCATTCACGATACCACGCTGGCCAAACGCTTTCTCGCATACTGGAGCGAACTGAGGGGCGATCCGGACCCAAACGAACTTAAGGACTGGGCCGAAACCGTCAACCCCTTGCCTCCACCCAACGAATCCGATGCACTGACGCCTATCTTTTCCCCGCACCGCGGGCGTGGCGTATTCGACTGGTGGATCGACTTGGCCAGTAAAACAAATCCACTATTCATGACCTTTCCGTTTGGCATCGTCACTGACTTTCGCCCTGTGTTCGACAAGAACGACGGCGTGCTGCGATTTGCGCTGCTGGACAAGTACGTCAACGGCGGAAACGCGACGTCGCGCGCCGCCGCTGTCGCCGATATCGAGCGCATTCGCGGCCACAAAAATATTGGCATGGCACTGGGCAACAATATCTTCGTGGACTGGGTCGATGGCTGGCATCAGGAGGGCGCCGGGATTGGCGTGAATGTGAACTGGGTGCACACCAAGTTTATGCTAATCGACCCGCTGGGCAACAAGCCCGTCACGCTCACCGGCTCCGCGAACTTCAGCGAAGCAAGCGTTAATCTCAACGATGAAAACATGGTGCTGATTCGCGGTGATACACGCGTCGCGGATATCTACTTCGGCGAATTCATGCGTGTGTTCGCACACCACCGGTTTCGCGAATCGGTTAAACGGCACATCGAGCAGTTTGGTTCAGCGGCGTTGAACACTTGGAAACCGCAAGACTTATTTGAGGATTGGCGCAAATGGGTGCCGGGGCATTTCAAAAGGAATTCGGAGCATGATATCAAGCGGCGGTATTTTGTTGGGAACTAGGAGATGAACAACCCTGAAAGCCCCGCTTTCTTTCCGTACTGCTGAGTGAATAGTTACGTTTGTGCAGTGCCGCGACATAGCGCACTGGCGCCCGCACTTCCGATTGTTACGTGCGTCGAGGCAGCCGCCTAACTTTAGTTTGAGCGAACGCTCTGAAGCGTGCCGCTCGACATGGAGTTATGCGGCAGAAGCCCATGGAACTCTGGACTACACGAACTGAATCTGTTGCTTAGAGGCCAGTCAAGCCAACCAAGTTGCGGTCTTGTCAGGGGCATTTGAGCTAATCGATCTAAGCGTGGACGCAGGTCATCGGAGTCAGGTCTTGTCTTTTGCGGCCCTGCTCCCTGAGCAGCAAGCTCCTGGGTCAGGCTGATGCGGTCGGAGATGCAAAGGACAAGATCTGACCTATCTCGTGACCCCTGTCCGCGATGCCGTGGTCTTGAAGGCGGCGCAGCAGGCTATCTGTTTTTCGTCCGCTGACGTGTATAGGCCGACCCAGGAAACTACCGACTGAACTATCGCATCGGATAGCTGGCGGAGTTAGAGGCAGGTATTGTGGGGTCGGTAAAGTAGCGCTCGGCTATCAACACCAGTGCTCGTGTTGCTCGTCGTAAGATTTGAGTTGCGAGAAGTTGCTTGGCTGGCGAACGCCCGGCATGGGTTTTCTCATCGCATACTCGTACCAGACGCCCCGGCCAGCGCCGTGCTGGCTGAGGTGGCCTTGCTCCACCAGGGCTCTGAAATGCTGCTTGAGCGTATTGCGATTTCCGTTAGTAAGGTGAATCGCGTCGCCCATGGTGATGCGCCCATGTTCCCGGGCGAATTCGACGATCTGCAGCGAAAGCTCCGGGAGCGCGGCCAGCACCAGCTTCTCACGCTCGACCTTGCGATTGAGACGGCGGACTTGCTCGGCGAGCGCGCGCAGGAAAAACGTCAGCCAAGGTTGCCAATTCGGAGCCGTCGTTCGGATCGTGCCTTGCGTTTGCCGCAACGCGAGGTAGTAGGCCTCTTTGCTCTGCTCGACCACGCTTTCCAGCGAGCTATACGGCACGTAGGCATAGCCGGCCTGCAATAGCAACAAGGTGGTGAGAACTCGGCTAAGCCGGCCGTTGCCATCCTGGAAAGGGTGAATTTCCAGGGAAACCACGACCCAGATGCCTATGAGCAGCAAGGGGTGAAGCCGTGCCGTTTGGCGTTCCGCATTGAACCAGTCAATCAGTTCGGTCATCAGGGCCGGCGTGTCGAATGGTGTCGCGGTGGCGAAGACGACGCCGAGTTGTTTTCCCTCCTCGTCAAAAGCCGCCACGCTGTTGCTCGTGGTTTTATAGTTACCCCGATGCCAGGCATCCTTCTCGCTGTAGGTCAGAAGGTCGCGATGCAGTTGCTTGATGTGGTTCTCGGTCAGCACGATGTCCCGCCACGACGAAAATACCAGTTCCATAACTTCGGCGTAGCCGGCGACCTCTTGCTCGTCCCATGTTGCGAAAGACTTAATCTGCAGATTGGATAGCAGGCGCTCGACCTCGCGATCGGACAGCATGCTACCCTCGATGCGGGTGGATGAACCGATGCTCTCGATGGTGGCGACCCGCCGCAGAGCGGATAGCCGATCCGGCGCCAGCGTTCCGAGCGCACGCCAGGCGCCCTTGAACTCATCGACTCGCGCGATGAGAATGAGGATTTCCGGGCTTATCTGAACGGCATTCGAGGAGATCATGGTACCAATACTACATCCATTTACACCCATTACAACAGGGCAATCTGCCAAACACGGGCGCATTACTTTTGGCAGGTAGCGGGTCATCGGTGCCTAGCAGCCTGTCGGACTTAACCAAGTCGGCCGCAAAAAGTGGGAAGACGGCTCATTTTTCTCCGTATTACTGCGCGAATAGAACAACTATTCGCTTGAAGTCGGTGAAAAACCGCGCTCGTCTCTCACTTTTTTCGCTTTGACCCATCAAGTCCGACAGGCTGCTAGCGGACGTAGCTGGCGATGATCGTCAGGAACTGGCCTCCGCGCATTTTGTCTGAATGGATGAGGTTTTTAGGTTAAGGATTCTGGAGATTGACTTGATGCACTCGCATCGTCGAACTCAACCTTCGGCCGTCAGATCGAGGGCATGCAGCAGGCGTTCGGAAAACTCCGCCGGAGAAGTCGAAATGACCTCGCGCGGTACACCGAAGTCACTGATCAGTCGTTCGCTGTCCTCAAAGCCATAGGCGACGACGAACGGATACATCCCGGCACCGATCGCCGCCGTATAGTCGCTGTATTCGTCGCCACAGGCGTAAGCGCGTGCCGGATTGATGACCAGACGTTCGCGTGCCTTTTTTAGTTGCCCGGTCTTCTCCTCGCGCAGAGGAATGCAGGCGAAATAATCGAAATCGCCAAGGTCGATGCCATGACGGCGAAACAGGCAGGTCAGCGTGTCCTCCGGCTCTATGGTCACGTTGCGGGTGACCAGACCGACCCGGATATCGGGAGCCGCCAAGAGTACGCGCAGCAACGAGACGATACCCGGATACAGGGACGCCTCGTAGCGGTAGATCTCGGTCAACGTCGCCAACAAGCGCTTGCGGTTCTGCTTGCCGAACTGACGGCGTAAATTGGTTGGGAACTCGCGCAGGCCACCGAGATACTTCAGTAGTTTGCGGCGCTTCTGAAAGCGTTCAAGGTCGCCAATGGCCATGCCGTGAGTCAGAAAGGTCTGCTCGATGGCATGGAATGCGTCGATGATCGTGCCATCGGCGTCAAAGATAACCAGCCGATCCCGGTTTGCGTACAGGGTCATGGACGTTAATTTACATCGCGGTTGTGACAATGCGATGACAAAACGATTAAATGAGTGACAGGTTCGCCTGCCGCCGGATTCCCTTACAGGGCACTCGAGCGTAGTCGCCCGGCTCGCTGGATGCCTGTAGCCCTTTACCATTAAGCCAGGCGTCACACTCGTGTCATCTGGCTTTAGTAATTTGTGCCTGACAGAAGAACCCCTTTTTTTAAAATTTTGCCCGCCAAAAAATTTCTTATACGTCATTTTGTTTTCAAATTAT
>JAYSZS010000084.1:0-5411 GCA_043737935.1 Propionivibrio sp.
CGACGCACATACCCGTAAGTCATTTTCTGCTGCGGCCAGAATTAGGCGTTGTGGGGGTGCTACGCCGCCAGTTTGTACGTCGTATCGCGGTCTGCGTAGTTTGATTTGCGCTTCTCGCGCGCTTTATCCTGTTGCCACAGAATGTCACCGATGCGGTGAATATTCTTCGCCGGCATCGCCAGGGCTACGTAGCGCTGGTTGATCGCCGACACCACCGCCGAGTGCGCACGGTGGACTATGACGAGTGACTCGGCCTGTTCTTCTTCCTGCGCCTGTTGGCTCACCAGCCCTTTCCGGGAAGCGCTGCTGCGCCTAGGTCACCCTCGCCACGGCCATTTAATCGTCCGTCTGCTTTTGCATGACCTGATGGTGCAGGATGAATGGGTACTGGTCTTCGAGGATACACACCTTAACACCCAGTTCCACAGGGACGTCGGCTTTCCCCTTGCTGATCCATTCGGTGTACGGTTCAAAGATCGAGAAGACCTTTTCGTCCGGCGCGATGACTTCCCCCAGAATGACTTAGCCATGAAAGGTTTCGACAATTTCGACCATATCCGCGATATGGTGCTGATCTGCCGTGCTCCACCGACACCCGCGCAGGATCATTTCACGGTCGAGAAACATCGGGGCGAAGTCGTACAGGGGGCATAGGCGGACTGTGTCGTCGTCAAGCTATTGAACGGACGTGTTTCGTGCGAGGTTATCTTTTTTTCAACGCCATATTCAGGACATCGCAGCGGATGAACTCGATAATTTCGGCCACTGGATCGCTCACAACCAGTCGAAACCCTTCAACGAGGGAGAGCATTGAAGCGGGAAGTCCAAAACCTCGCATGCCACAAAGCGAGGCAAGAGTCTCTTGAGGGTACCGCCGTCACCCTTGACGGAGCGATCAAAGCGCGGGACGAGTAACATGACTTCAGCATAAAATAATGGACGGCAACAATTTATCGACGAACTTTCCCGCTATTTCCCCGCTGCCGCAGCGTCCGGAAGGGCGAATCCGGGCGGCGCTTTGACCCACGGAAAGCCCTTCAGCCTCATGTCATATCCGGTGCTGTACAGCGCGCGCATGTATTCGGTGTCGAACTCCTCCTTACGTTCTACCCTGAAGCTCGACGGGATGAAGCCGAGGTTGAAATCCACTTCGTCGCGCTCGGCGGTGGCGTAAATTCGGAAAAGGTCGCCAATGCCCTGGCTGTGGATCAGCGAGGCCACAGAACGTGCGGAGATGCTGATCGTGCTGCGCTCGACTTGCGCCCAGTCAGGATCGAGCCGCGCATTACGTATCACGTAGAGCCTGCGCTCGCGGGTGACACCGATGGAAGCGGCCATCTTGTTAAGGCGCAGGCCTGCCGGATAGGCGAATACCTGCGCCATGATGCCGCCACCGACGTGCATTTCCTGGTAGGTTTTGCCGTCGACTTCGACATCGATCATCATCGGCGGAAAGCCTCCTGGAATCGAAGCCAAAGCGATCATGACATTCACGAACAGGTCCAGCCCTTGGCTCCGCCGTAGGAGGCGATTTTCTCCATGTCCCAGATGATCGGGCGGCGGGCATTGAGGTCAGCAGTGGCGATCAGCAGAAAGCGCCCCTTCGCATAATCCGCAGCGATCTCCTTAAGCAACTCCTCGTTCACCGATTTGCGCGTCAGTATCATCAGCGGTGCATTGTCGGACATCGCGTCGCTGAGAACGCCAGTGATGAAACCGCGCGACGCCATGACGTCTTTCGGAGAGATGGTGGTATAGACCTACTTAAGCGTCGCGTCGTACTTAGGACCGAGATAGGCGAAGGGTGCAATCAATGCGCCGGTGCTGATGCCGGTAACGAGTTTGAATTCAGGTCAGGTACCGGTCACCGTTCAGGCATTCAACAATCCAGCGGTGAACGCACCGTTGTCACCGCCACCCGAGATCGCCAGGAAAACCGCCGGGGGTAAGGGCCCTTTATGCCCCTGCTCTACAAGGTATTCCTGTTCCCGGCGCAGCGCATCAATTGCGCTTCGGGATAGTTCACTCATGCCGCCCCCGGCGACATAACGCACTCCGGTCATCCCCGGGATCTCCGCCTTCGCCGTCGATCCGGACGGTACTGCCGGCAGGCGCGGCGGGGCCATCGAACACGCCTGTAGCCATAGTAAAGCGGCGGAAAGCAGGCCAAGACTCGTGATTTTCTTGATCATTTCTCTCTTTTCCTTACTGTGTATAACTCGATGAGGAACTCGCCAAGTAGGCCTATTGGCCGGAACACACGATCAGGTTAATCGAAATCGGCTGAAAATGCCGATGGGCCAGAATTGTTGCATCGTGTGGGACGCTGTCGCTAAACCCCTACGCGATGAGGCCGGGTTCGCTACCGATTTTACCCCGACTTACTCAGGCCCGTGGCAGATTGCTGTCGAGCCACTGATGCAGAATGGAAGGCGGCGGCCAATTGCGTAACAGCCGTTCGCGGTCACGACGCCAGGCACGCGCATGGCCCGTCGCCGAGCGATGCTGCACGAGGGCATCGAGATTGATCATGAACACGCGGTCGTCATGCCAAAGCAGATTGCTCGCCTTGAGATCGCCGTACCTGATACGCGTGTTCAACCTATCGAACAGCAAGACGAGCGCACGGGCCACTTCGTCTTCAGGCTCACGATCGGGCGACAAAAAGTGCAGCAGGCTGACGCCCGGACAAAACTCGTTGATCAGATAGGCGCGCCGGTGCAGCGGCCCGCTACGCACCTCGATCAGCGCCAGCGGCGCCGGCGTTGAAATGCCGAGATGCTGCAAGCGGTGCCCCTCGCGCCAGGAATGCCAAGCCCGCGTCGGTCGCCAGAATCGATCGAGCGCGTGTTGCAGACTTTTCAGGTTGTAACGCTCGACGACCAGCGAACATCCCGCCTGCTCGACGCGCGCCACGGTACAGGCTTTCCCGTCCTTCAATAGCCGACCGTGAAGCATGGCCGTATCCGGCGCTGAAAGCAGCGGCGCCAGGCGTTCTGCCGACGCGCGCTGCACCGCAAATGAAGCAGAACGCACTGCGCCAGCAACACTGCGAGATTGGCGCTGGCCTGCGGCTCGGCCAGCATCTGGCCCGGTGAAATGCTGCTTACCGCATCGCCATCGATGACATACAGCCGCTCGGCACAGCGCAGGAAATTGCCGAGGTGCAAATCCTCCTGCACCAGTCCGCAGGCGTCCAGCGTCCCGAGCATGTGGAAAGCCGGGCACAACACGTCAAGCGCGGCAGGGCTTCCCGCCGGCAAGGCGGAAAGCGGTGCCCACGTTTCGGCCACAGTCTGCGCGGCATCGAAGTCATGCTGCATGCCGCCAAAGGGAAATATTTGTACAGGCAAAAGGCCAGTTGCATCAGATTTTTTCCGGCGGCGCCTCAACGCCACGCGGACGCTTGTAACGCTTGTAGCCCCACAGGTATTGTTCGGGACACTGCCTGATCAGGTGTTCGATCTGATGGTTGATCTGCTGGGCGCGTTCTTCGGTGGTACCACGGATCGGCTGCGTCGGCGCTTGCAGGTGGAAATGAAAGCCGGCCCCGCCCGGCAGACGTTCGGCCCAGACCATGATGACGGCGGCTCCACTCTCGGTCAGCCGCGCCGCCAGCGTCATCGTGTAAGCCGGCTTGCCGAAGAAGTTCATCCAGCGCCCCTCGCCGAACTTCGGCGCCTGATCGGGCAGCAGGCCGACCGCCTCCCCTCGCTTCAAGGCCTTGAGCAACGCCCGAACGCCGGCCAGATCGGCCGCCGCAATACGCAACTGCGCCCGCGCCCGACCGGCTTCGATCATCGTTTGCAGCCATGCCTGTTTGGGCGGGCGGTAAAGCACGGTGAGCGGCGCGTGCGTCGACAGGTACTGGGCGGTCACTTCGAAACAACCCAGATGCGGTGTCAGATAGACAATTCCCTTGCCGGCGCGCGTTGCCGCCTCGACCCGTTCCCATCCGCACACCTTGATGACGAGGGCAACCGCCTCGGGCAGAGGGCGTAGCCAGATCCTGGGCAGCTCAAGCGCCGATCGACCGGCATGGGCAATGGCCGAGGACTGCACTCGGCGCGCCTCCGTCTCGCCGAGTGCCAGCACCATGTACTCGCGCATATTGCGACGATAAGTCGGGGAAAATAGCCAGGTCAGCCAGCCGAGCAAGGCACCGAGCCTGTGCAGCCAGGCCAGCGGCAGATGACTCAGCACACGAAAAAGAAGGACCACGCAATAACCTTGCCGGCAACGGGTTTGACCCGCGGCTCACTAAAAACTACAATTATCCGATCCGCCGAGTTAATCAGGACAACTTGCAGGGCGGGAGGAGTCAAAAATGACTTCCAAAATACTGCTAAAGCGTCGTCTGCTCAAACCCCGGAGCCGGCTACGCCGACACAACGGGGTTTTTTTATTGGAGCAGAATCATATGTCTCACGAGTTTCTTTTTTCATCCGAATCCGTATCCGAAGGCCATCCGGACAAGGTTGCCGACCAGATTTCGGATTCCATCCTCGACGCCATTCTGGCCGAAGATCCCACCGGCCGCGTTGCCTGCGAAACCCTGGTGTCCACCGGACTGGTGGTCATCTCCGGCGAAATAACGACCAAGGCGCACATCAACTACCGTGAAATCGCGCAGGAAACCGTTCGTCGCATCGGTTACACCGACTCCGACATCGGCTTCGACTACAAGAGTTGCGCCATTTTAACGGCAATCAACCGCCAGTCGCCGGATATTGCACAGGGCGTCAACGAAGGTCAGGGTCTCGATCTCGACCAGGGCGCCGGCGACCAGGGCCTGATGTTCGGCTACGCGTGCAACGAAACGCCCTCGCTGATGCCGCTGCCGATCTACTACGCCCACCGCCTCATGCAGCGCCAGGCCGAAGTGCGCAAGGATGGCCGCCTGCCCTGGCTTCGCCCGGACGCCAAGAGCCAGCTTACGGTCAATTACGTCGAAGGCAAGCCGGCATTCATCGACACCGTCGTCGTCTCGACCCAGCACGGCCCCGAGGTATCGCACGCCCAGATCGAAGAGGCGGTGATCGAAGAAATCATCAAGCCGGTGTTGCCGAAAGATCTGTTGTCGACCAAAACCCGCTTTCTGGTCAACCCGACCGGCCGCTTTGTCGTCGGCGGCCCGCACGGCGACTGCGGCCTGACCGGCCGCAAGATCATCGTCGACAGCTACGGCGGCACCGCACGCCACGGCGGCGGCGCCTTCTCGGGCAAGGATCCTTCCAAGGTGGACCGTTCGGCTGCCTACGCTGCGCGTTATGTGGCGAAGAACATTGTCGCTGCCGGCCTGGCCGACCGCTGCGAAGTTCAGGTTGCCTATGCCATCGGCGTGGCCAAACCGGTATCGCTGATGGTTAATACCTTCGGCACCGGCAAGGTCAGCGACGAGAAGATCGTCG
>JAYSZS010000085.1:0-5400 GCA_043737935.1 Propionivibrio sp.
TCAGCCTTCTTGATCCGGGCCACCGCCGTGACCACGGCGGCCAGCGCCGTCGTCAAATTGGTCGGCGACACCGTCATACGGGCATGCAGCTTGATCAGAGGATCCTCGCCGGTCACCGATATCAGGCTGACCTGGCCCGATTTCTTGGCCAGTTGGCGCAAGCGTTGGGCGAACAGCGGGTGATCCTTGCGCAGGAAACTGCCAATCACTAGTGCGGCATCGAGATCCTTGATTTCGGAAAGCTTGAGACCAAGCCACGGCGTTCCCGCCAGCTTGCCGTCGCTCGAAAAGTCGCGCCGACGCGGACGAAAATCGACACTCCCCGAACCCAAGCCACGGGTCAGTTTCTGCAGCAGATACAGCTCTTCAAGCGTTGCGTTCGGCGCCGCCAGGGCGGCGATCGACTCGCCGCCGTGCGTCTTGGCAATGTCCGTCAGTGCGTGTGAAACGTAGTCCAGCGCGATATTCCATTCAACTTCACGCAGGGTGCCTTCAACGCGGATCATCGGCTTCTGCAAGCGCTCACCTGAATTGAGCGCTTCGTAGGAGAAGCGATCCTTGTCGGATATCCAGCACTCGTTGATCTCTTCGTTATCACGCGGCAGAACGCGCATGACGCGTTCGCTCTTGACCTGCACCGTCAGATTCGAACCCAGGCTGTCGTGCGGGCTGACCGACTTGCGGCGCGACAGTTCCCAACTGCGTGCCGAGTAACGGAACGGCCGGGAGGTCAATGCACCAACCGGGCACAGGTCAATCATGTTGCCCGACAATTCGGAATCAACGGTGCGCCCGACAAAGGTTTGAATCTCCGAATGCATGTTGCGGTTGGTCATACCGAGTTCCATCACACCGGCGATTTCCTGACCAAAACGGACACAGCGCGTGCAATGGATACAACGCGACATTTCCTGCATTGAAACCAGCGGACCGATATCCTTGTGGAAAACGACGCGCTTGGCTTCCTCGTAGCGTGAAGCGCTGCCCCCGTAACCAACCGCCAGATCCTGCAACTGACACTCGCCACCCTGATCGCAGATCGGACAGTCGAGCGGGTGGTTGATCAGCAGAAATTCCATGACGCCCTTTTGGGCATCGACGGCAAGCTCGGAGTGGGTAAATACCTTCATGCCGCTGGTCACTGGCGTAGCGCAAGCGGGCAGGGGCTTTGGCGCCTTCTCGACCTGCACCAGGCACATGCGGCAGTTGGCGGCGATCGAAAGCTTCTTGTGGTAGCAAAAGTGCGGGATATAAACGCCAACGAGCTGTGCGGCATCCATGATGGTGCTGCCCGCTGGCACCTGTACCTGCTTGCCGTCGATTTCAATATCTAGCATATCGCTACCTTAGACGTTGCCTTGAAGAAGCCACTGCCAGCGCGCTGAACCTCAGGCGGGACCAGGCACTTCTTGTGTTCGATGTGGTACGCAAACTCGTCACGGAAATGCTTGACGAAGCTCTGCACCGGCATCGAGGCAGCGTCGCCAAGCGCGCAAATGGTGCGTCCCATGATGTTGGTGGTCACACTGCCGAGCAGAGCAAGATCATCCGGACGACCCAGTCCGTTTTCGATGCGGTGCACTATCTTGTACAACCAGTTGGTACCTTCGCGGCATGGCGTACATTGCCCGCAGGACTCTTCGTAGTAAAAGAAGGAAAGGCGTTCCAGCGCTTTCACCATGCAGGTCGTCTCATCCATGACGATGACGGCACCGGAACCAAGCATCGAACCCGCCTTGCTGATCGAGTCGTAGTCCATCGTGCAGTCCATCATGATGGCGCCAGGCACTACCGGAGAGGATGAACCGCCAGGGATGCAGCCTTTCAGCTGGCGCCCGCCACGCATGCCGCCGGCCATTTCGAGCAGCGTCGAAAAGGGCGTCCCCAGCGGAATTTCGTAATTGCCCGGCTGGTTAACATGGCCGGAAACCGAGAACAGTTTGGTGCCGCCGTTATTGGCCAGGCCGGCTTCGAGATAGGCCTCGCCGCCGAGATTCATGATGAAGGGGACGGCGCCGAAAGTTTCGGTATTGTTGATTGTTGTCGGTTTGCCGTAAAGACCGAAGCTGGCCGGGAAGGGCGGCTTGAAGCGGGGTTGCCCCTTCTTGCCCTCAATCGACTCGAGGAGCGCGGTTTCTTCGCCGCAGATATAGGCGCCGTAACCGGGATGTGCAAAAAGCTCGAAATCGAAGCCGGAGCCGAGAATGTTCTTGCCGAGCAAGCCGGCCGCAATGGCCTCGTCCAGCGCTTCTTCAAAACGTGTGTAGACTTCCCAGATTTCGCCATGGATGTAGTTGTAACCGCGCGCCGCGCCCATGGCATAGGCGGCAATAGCCATCCCTTCAATGACCGAATGCGGATTGAAGAGCAGGATGTCCCGATCCTTGAAGGTTCCCGGTTCGCCCTCGTCGGAATTACAGACGACGTACTTGTCACCCGGAAAGGAACGCGGCATGAAGCTCCATTTCAGACCGGTCGGAAAGCCGGCACCACCGCGACCGCGCAGGACGGATTTCTTGACTTCGTTGATTACCTGATTCTGGGGAATTTTCTCGGACAGAATTCTTTTCAGTGCGGAGTAACCACCGCGCTTGATATAGGCGTCCAGCCGCCAGGCGCTATCACTGTTGCCGTCGAGGCCGACGGTGAGCATCGGATTGAGTGCGCCGAGGATCGCCATTATTCGAGCTCCGCCAGCAGTTTATCAATTTGCTCAGGGTACATCCAACTGCACATGCGATGGTTATTGACCAGCATCACGGGGGCATCGCCGCAAGCCCCCATGCACTCGCCTTCCTTGAGCGTAATCCTGCCGTTAGGTGTCGTCTCGTTGTAACCGACACCCAGTTTATTCTGCAGGTACTCACCGGCATCGGCCCCGCCCGACAGCATGCACGGCAAATTGGTACAGACCGTCAGCTTGTACTTGCCGACCGGCTTCAGGTTATACATGTTGTAGAAACTGGCCACTTCGTAGGCGGCAATCGGAGCCATGCCCAGGTAGTTGGCGACAAACTCGATGACCTCACTTGACAGCCAGCCCTGCTCTTCCTGGGCAATCGCCAGCGCGGCCATGACCGCCGACTGTTTCTGCTCAGCCGGATACTTGGCGATCTCTCGATCAATCCTCTTCAATGATTCTGTAGTCAGCATCAGCGGTCGATCTCGCCAAAAACGATGTCAATGGTGCCCACCATCGTTACCACGTCGGCAATCATGTGCCCACGTGTCAGCTCGTTCATGGCCGACAGATGGACGTAACCCGGTGAACGGATCTTCAGCCGGTAAGGCTTGTTGGCACCATCCGAAATCGCGTAGATACCAAACTCGCCTTTAGGGTGCTCAACAGCCGAATAGACCTGGCCCTCAGGCACGTGAATACCCTCGGTGCATAGCTTGAAGTGATGGATCAGTTCCTCCATGTTCGACTTCATGTTGGCACGCGGCGGCGACGCGACCTTGTAGTTGTCGGTGATCACCGGACCTGGATTGACCCGCAACCAGTCGATACACTGTTTGATGATGCGATTCGACTGACGCATTTCCTCGACCCGAACGAGGTAGCGGTCATAGCAGTCGCCGGTCACGCCGACTGGAATATCGAAGTCGAGGCGATCATAAACTTCATAAGACTGCTTCTTGCGCAGATCCCAGGCGATTCCCGAACCACGCAGCATCGGGCCGGTAAAACCCAGTTGCATGGCGCGCTCGGGAGTGACGATGCCGACATCGACCAGTCGCTGCTTCCAGATACGGTTATCGGTGAGCAGGGTTTCGTATTCGTCGAGAATTTTCGGGAAACGGCTGACAAAGTCGCCAAGAAAATCGAGCAAAGTACCGCTGCGCACCTTATTGATCTTGTTGACCTCTGCCGCGCTTTTCCATTTCGACTCGCGATATTGCGGCATGCTGTCCGGCAGATCACGATAGACGCCCCCCGGTCGATAGTAAGCGGCATGCATGCGGGCACCGGAAACGGCTTCATAACAGTCGACCAGATCCTCGCGCTCACGGAAAGCGTAGAGAACCATGGTCATCGCACCGACATCCAGTCCATGCGCACCAATCCACAACAAGTGGTTCAGAATGCGTGTTACCTCGTCGAACATCACACGGATGTACTGAGCGCGAATCGGCACCTCGATTGCCAGCAGTCTTTCGATCGCCATGCAGTAGGCGTGCTCGTTGCACATCATCGACATGTAATCGAGACGATCCATGTAAGGAACCGACTGCAACCAGGTTTTGGTTTCTGCCAGTTTTTCAGTTGCGCGATGCAGCAATCCGATGTGCGGATCAGCGCGCGTCACGACTTCACCGTCTAGCTCGAGTACCATGCGCAACACACCATGCGCGGCTGGATGTTGCGGTCCGAAGTTGAGCGTGTAGTTCTGGATATCAGGCATTTTCCACGTCTCCGTAGCTCTCTTCCCGAACAATTCGCGGCGTGACCTCACGCGGCTCGATGCTCACTGGCTGATAAATAACGCGTTTCTGATCGGGGTCGTAGCGCATTTCGACATACCCGGAAATCGGGAAATCCTTGCGGAAGGGATGCCCGATGAAGCCATAGTCGGTAAGAATTCGACGCAGGTCGGCATGACCGGGAAAAACGATTCCGTAAAGGTCGAAGGCTTCACGCTCGAACCAGTTCACCGAATTCCAGATCGAAACGATTGAAGGAATCGAGGGAAAATCATCATCCGGTGCGAAACAGCGAACACGGACACGCCAGTTGTGCGTAACCGATATCAGGTGACTGACGGCGGCGAAACGCTTGCCGGCCCACTCGCCATTTCCATAGGTCGAGTAATCGACCCCGCACAGATCCATCAACTCCTCGAATCGCAACTCCGGCTCATCGCGCAGCATCGTCAATACGTCGGGATAATCAGCCACGTCGACGTCAATAGTGATTTCACCCAGGGCAAGCTGTAGCGACCCGATTCGATCGCCGAGATGTTTTTGCAGGTTCTGGCTAAGCATTTCAAGCTTGGCGGACATGACGCGCTCTCGGTTGGTTTATCGGGCAATGGTGCTGGTACGGCGAATCTTATTCTGCAACTGGATCAGGCCATAAATCAGCGCCTCGGCAGTGGGCGGGCAACCGGGAACATAGATATCGACAGGAACGATGCGGTCACAGCCACGGACTACCGAATAGGAATAGTGGTAATACCCCCCCCCATTGGCACAGGAACCCATCGAAATCACCCAGCGCGGCTCGGCCATCTGGTCATAGACCTTGCGCAGGGCCGGCGCCATCTTGTTGGTCAGCGTTCCGGCAACGATCATCACGTCGGACTGGCGCGGACTGGGGCGAAATACGATGCCGAAGCGGTCCAAATCGTAACGCGAACAACCGGCATGGATCATTTCGATCGCACAACAGGCCAGACC
>JAYSZS010000086.1:0-5378 GCA_043737935.1 Propionivibrio sp.
CCGTCGCCTTGGCAACCTTTGATACGCCTCCCCAACCCAAGGTCTTCGCTTCAGCGGCCAAATACAATCGGTATTGTTTCTCACTTAACTGCGAAGCCAATAAGTCGTGACGCGTTTTAATCTCTTCAATAGTGGGCATGGCCGCATAGTATGGCCACAACGATAATTGTTCAAGTTATTTTGTAACGCATCCTTAGTGTTTGAGTTTGTAACCCGTCCTGAAAATCCAAGCCACCACCGCGAGCGCCGCAAACATAAACATTGCGGTCAAAACAGACACGAATTTCAGGATAGATCGGACGAATCTGGCGGAAAAACTGGCGGGAAATTACGGTTGACAATGGGCGGAAGGTGCAGGGATACTTCAGGGAATGTGGTTGGATTTCCTATCCTTCTCCTCGTCGCATCCTCCAACATCATGACCTCAAAAAATACCGCAAAAACAAAGAAGCCCGGACTTTACGCGAACATTAAGGCGAAGAAGGAACGCATTGAGAAAGGCAGCGGAGAAACCATGCGCAAAAAGGGAACTGAGGGCGCACCTGAAGCGGACGCTTTTCGCAAGGCCGAGAAGACCGCGAAGAAGAAATTGCCTCACCTGCCAACCAACTAACCATGGACTCCAACTCCAACCACACTGACCGCGCCGCAGGCTGCATCGTCGGAGCTTTCATAGGCGACGCGCTCGGCCTCGGGCCGCACTGGTATTATAATCTTGACGAACTGCGACGCGATTTCGGCTCGTGGATTTATGGTTATACCACCCCATTACCGAGCAGGAAGTTTCACTCAGGGATGAAGGCAGGCGAGCTTTCGCAGACTGGGATTATCATGCTGATGCTGCTGCGCTCAGTCGCCGAGCGTG
Organism: Propionivibrio sp.; assembly: GCA_043737935.1. Taxonomy (GTDB): domain Bacteria; phylum Pseudomonadota; class Gammaproteobacteria; order Burkholderiales; family Rhodocyclaceae; genus Propionivibrio. Next base: position 866 of record JAYSZS010000086.1, read on the forward strand.
GCACTTACGATGAGGTGGACTTCACGCACCGTCTCGATGAGGAACTGCTGCCAAGGCTCAGTGCCGATCCATTCAGCGGGCCGGGTGGTTATACGAATCACTCCTTCCGGCAAGTCTGGCAGGCCCGCGTGATCGAAAAAAAATCCTGGGCCGAAGCGGGCGGCAATGCCGATACTTCCGAGGCTGCCGAGCGCGTCATCATCCTAGCCGCAGCATTTGCCGCCGACCCCTATCTCGCGGCAAAACATGCGCTTGATTGCTGCCGCCTTACGCAGACCGATTCGCTCGTCGCGCAGCAAAGCGTTGCCTTCGCGTGTGTGCTCGCCGCCTTGGTGCGCGGGGAGGGATTCAACGAGCAGCTTTCCGACAAGTTGATGGAAATGGTCGCGGACGGCACGCTGCCCTTCGTGATGAAAAGCGCCATTACCGCCGCCGAAGAATGCGCCAAGCCGTCTTTCGGTTTCCCCTCGCCCGATGCGCTGCTGCTCCCTTCGTGGATCGCACAGGCCGCGCACGATCCTGACATCCGCATCGATCCTGCCTGGAAAATCTCGCTCGTCCACGGACTCTCGTGCGCGATCAATTTCGTCATCCCCGCCGCCTATCATCTGGCTGCACGATTCCCTGGTGACTTCGAGAACGCCGTGCTCCACGCGATCAACGGCGGGGGGCAAAACATGTCGCGAGCCTGCCTCACCGGCGCTCTCATAGGCGCGCAAGTCGGGCTGCGCGGAATTCCCGCACGGTTTATCAACGGATTGGCCGACGGGCAGGAAATCATCGCGCTGGCGCAAAAGGTCGCGGCACTTCCAAATTGCACCAGTCACGCTAACAAGGAAATTCCCCAGTGACTACCGAGACACCCAAAGTCCGCACCGGGCAAGGATCGACCAAACTTTCACGGCTGGAGTTCGAGGAATAAAAAATAAAAGAAATAAAAGGGGCCAGGCTCGAAAGAAGAAATAAAAGAGAAATAAAAGGGGCCAGGCTCGAAAGAAAGGGGCCGGGATCAGAGATTTCCCGATAACTGGCCCCCTTGAGTCAGACCCCATTTTTTATTTTTTGCAGGCCGCGCCTACCCTCTTTGAAGGAAGTTTTCATGACGCACACCGACCTTGCCAAGATGCCTATCTCGGAAAAAATCCAACTGATGGAATCGCTCTGGGAAAGCCTGAGCAATGACCCGATTGCGGCTGCGGCAGTTCCCGCTTGGCATGGTGATGTTCTGGCCAAACGCCAGGTACTACTCGATCAAGATGAGGAGCCTGTAACCCCCTGGGGCGATGCAAAACAACGTATTCGCGACCAGATCGCCAAGGAGTAAATGAACATTTTATTGACCCGCTCCGCCGAGCAAGACTTGCTCGATGGACACGGCTTCTACGAGCGATAGGCACCGGGGGTTGGTACCTATTTTCTCGATAGCCTTTTCGCCGACATCGATTCCCTCGTGCTTTACGCCGGCATACACCCCAAACCCGATGGGCGATTTTACCGAACGCTGGCCATGCGGTTTCCCTATGCGGTGTACTATCGAATTGAGGGCGAATTGGTCACTGTTGTAGCGATTCTTGACTGCCGCCGGAACCCGATACGCATCCAAAATACGCTTATCGAAAGGCAATAGCAGGCCCCTAATCCAGTCACTCCACGGACTACGTCCGGCCCCCGGCCGCGCCGGCGATGTTGCCGCCCCGCCCTACGACGTGTTGTCCAGCGCCGAAGCCCGCGCGCAAGCTGCCGGAAAGGCGTTCAGCTTCCTGCACATCGGTCGACATTACAGGCAAACCCCTGGCCTACGTCGTGACGCGACTGGACTTTACGCCACCTTCGGAAGAGGAAACCGGAAAAATATTCGTTGAACTCAAAGCCAATGCCAAAGCCCGGATGGCAACGGCAACCCTCCGTATCTCCGGCGCGGACATTAACGGAAGAACGGTTGCCGAAATCTTTGCCGCCAATAGTTTCGTCAAGGAAACGCCGGAACTGCTGAAAAGTTACGACGAAACAGTTGAACGCTATTTTGCCTGGCGCTCACAGTATGGCAAGCAGTTTTCCGCTTCCGGCGTCGGCTACTTCGCCGAGAACCCGACGGCGACGCACCGTGATACCGACTACTCGCGCAAGAATCTAATCATCCTCTCTTCGACCGGAGGCAGTGCTCGCCTGGTCAACGACGAAAGCATTCTCGGCGAGCGCGTGCTGGCACTTGATGCGACAGGCGATATCATGACCAAGTTCGTGCGCCGGATTGCACGCAATTCCCGACTTTCTGGCAAGGAAGAAGCCCAGGTCGAGGAGGCACAGGCCGCCCTACCGAAAGGACTGTTCACCGAACTGCCGGTGCATTTCTACATTCGGATGTTCCACCTCGAACTGCACCTTTACCTGTGGTTGCACGTCGATGATATGCAGCCTTATGCCTATCAGCCGGAACTGAAGGAAAAGCTGGTTCTTCCACCTGAACAGACCGACCTGATCGATATGCTGACCGCCGATATGGATGTGCTGATGGACGACATCGTGGCCGGCAAGTCGGGGGGGTACCACGGTTCTCTGTGCTGGCCCGGCGGGGGTGGGCAAGACCTTAACGGCGGAGGTCTATTCAGAGATCATCAAGCGCCCGCTTTACCGCGTGCATTCGGGCCAGCGTGGGCTGATCGTTGCCGCGATGGAAGTCGCGCTCAAGGAAGTGCTGACCCGAGCCCAGCGCTGGGGTGCGGTTATGCTGATCGACGAAGCTGATGTCTATATTGAGCGACGCGATGACAACTTTGCGATGAATGCTGTGGTCGGCGTCTTCCTGCGCGTGCTGGAATACTTTAACGGACTGCTGTTCCTGACCACCAACCCGGTCGATGACATTGACGAAGCCATTGTTTCCCGGTGCATCGCGTTAATCAAGTTTCATCCGCCTGGCCGCGATGATCGGCGGAGAATCTGGGCGGTGATGACATAACAGTTTGGTCTGATACTTGACCTGGCCCTGCTTGAAGAACTTCCCGATATTTTCCCGGAAGCAACCGGTCGCGACATCAAGGGACTGGTTAAACTGGTAACGAAATATTGCAAGCAAAAACAAGTGCAGCCGAGCAGTGAGGTTTTCCGCCGATGCTCAATCTTCCGCGGAATGGACGGGGTTGCGCGATAACAGGTGGCCAATACCGATGAAGAGCCCCGCGATGCTTTTCACGCCGGTCAGGTGGAGTGATGAGTGGGCCGGCATATTGGCGCTTGCCGATCGGCTTATATTGACGATTTGGAATTGACGAGTTGGCAAAGAAAAACCATAATGGTTTTACTATGGTTGGAGATTGACATGTCTACTACCCTGACGTTAAAAAATATTCCGGACTTCGTATATGAGCGGTTAAAGCTTTCTGCGCAAGCGCACCGCCGCAGCATGAATAGTGAAGCAATCGTTTGCCTTGAAGCAGTACTGTTACCGGCAAGGGTTACGCCTGCCGAAAGGCTGGCGCGTGCTCGGGAACTCCGTGCGGCCTTGCCCGAGGGGAAATTTCAGGTACGTGACATTGATGAACTGAAACGCGAGGGTCGACCATGATCGTGGTGGACTCCAACGTGTTGGCGTACCTCTACCTGCCGGGTGAGCGCACCGCCGATGCCGAGGCACTGCTTGATCAAGACCCGGAGTGGGCGACCCCCGTTCTATGGCGTAGCGAGTTTCGTAACATTCTGGCGGGCTATCTGAGGCGGAAAGTTCTTACTTTTGAGCAAGCATGCAGCCTGCAAAACGAAGCAGAAGACTGGCTTTCGGGATCGGAGTTTGAAGTCGACTCGCGAGCCGTCCTTGAGCTGGTACGTGACTGCGATTGTTCGGCGTACGACTGTGAATTTATTGCTTTGGCAATCAGGCTCGACACAAAACTGGTGACGGCAGACAAGAAGGTGTTGCGAGCTTTCCCGAACCGAACGATGGCGCTTGCTGCGGGCTGACGTCCAGACTGAGGGGCGTTGCACGGCTTATCGCGCCAGTCCATGTTGATTGACAATGGGTTTGCCTACAGCCCAAAAACAGGCGTGCTACAAAGCAAAAAGGGATCAGAAGCAGAACCGAGGAACCCCTCGAAAAGAGGTCAAGGCTCAACTCCCGGTCAGAGCCTCATGTCATCGAGAAACTCGAACGCCGGTTCAACGCTCGTCACCAGCAGGTGATCCCGCGCTCGCGTACAGGCAACGTAGAGTAACTGGCGCACGGTGTCGTACACTTTCTGCAGGTCGGCGTCATCTCCAACCTCTTCGAACCGTCCTGCAAGGGAAAAACCACCAGAAATTTCTATCCTTCGCTTTTGCCAGTTTGTGGAAGCTCATGCCCGAATTGATCGGGTTGAGTTGCAAGTCGAACGTCGTCGTCTTGACCGCCTTCTGCTCCTCGCCCGTCAGACGCGCCAGGCTCAGACACCCTGATGTCGTGGATTTAATTTGAGCCCAGTGCAAGGATTAGCCTGAGATTTGTTCTGGGAAAGACGGTTTCGGTCTCGTTGAGTTTTTC
>JAYSZS010000087.1:0-2212 GCA_043737935.1 Propionivibrio sp.
CGTCCTCGCCCCAGCGATAGGTGCGGGAACGCGCCTGATCGTGCGGGAAGTGGTTCCAGGCATCGCCGTTGACGCTGTAATCCTCATGCACGGTTCCCCACTGGCGTTCGCTGAAATAAGGCCCCCATTTTTTCCAGGGAGATTGCTTCAACCTGGCCGCTTGCAGGCGCTTCGATTCATTATTGGCGTTGATGGTAGTACTCTTTTTTCCATCTGCATAATGGGAGACAAAATGGGAGACAAACTGGGAGACAAGCAGCGACTTTGATCTTGCGCAGTGGCGCCTGTCGCAATGAGTTTAGGGGCAGAAATCGACGTCCAGCATTATATTTCCGATCCTGGCATGGGGCGTTGCTACAGTCGGCAATTTGCTGAATCAACCTCAACAGTCAGCCCGCCATTGCTTTTTTCAGCCGGCGCATCAACCAGCCGATGCCCGGCAACTTGGCGTAAAGTTCTTCGGCGGCATCCCAGTAGTCGCGTTGCCAGACCACCTTGCCAGCGGCGTTGAACCTGAGGTGCGACACGCCACGGATGACCTGCGCCTTGTCGCGTCACCACAGACGCATGTAGAAGGAAAATTCCCATATCAGCAAGGCGCCATTTCATCGACAACGCGTTCGACGACTGCAAAGCGTGGCTCGGTGACCTGCATGAACATGTGCCTAAAGATGCGCTGGAACGGCGCCAGGCCGCGCACCTCGTTGAAGGGATTCTTGAAAAAGGCATCTTCGGCGTAGTAATCGGCAAAGTGCGCCACGCTGTCCGGGCTCAGGCTCTCGTAAAAAGCGATCAGCGCATCGAGGCTGGATTGTTTCATCATGACTCCATCAGGCGCCGGTCAGGCACCAGTCAGTCGGCGCACCAGCTGAAAATACCAGCGGTACGGCAAGTGTGCGAGCAGTTTCATCGCCCGGGTGAAGCGCTTGGGATAATCGATCTCGAAAGCATTGCCGGCAAATCCGTCGAGCGTTGCCTGTGCGGCGGCTTCGGGCGTTAGCAGAGCCGGCATGGCAAAGTCGTTTTGTGCGGTCAGCGGGGTGGCGACAAACCCCGGATTGATTATTCTTACACCGATCCCTTTGGCTTCAAGGTCAATGTACAGCGCCTCGGCAAAGTTGATCAGCGCGGCCTTGGTCGGGCCGTAGATCAGTGATTTGGGCAAGCCGCGATAACCGGCAACGCTGGCCACAAAAGCGATCTGCCCCGCGCCCTGAGCAAGCAGTTGCGGCACGACGCAGGTGGCAAAGCTGACGGCGCCGACGAAATTCACCTCGATCATTCGGCGGGCCTTGGTGCTGTCGAGTTCCCAGGCGCGCATCGGCAGGTAGTCGCCGGCCAGGTAGATCGCCACGTCCACCCCACCCCAAGCGGCCAGCAGGCCATCCCATGCAGCGCGCAGACTTGCTTCATCGGTGGCATCGCAGGGCAGCAGCAGCACCTCCCGCGCGCCATCGGCGACTGCTTCAAGCGCCGTCACCTTGCGTGCGGAAAGCGCCACGCGTGCGCCACGCGCCAGCAGCAAACGGCCCAGGGCTGCACCGATGCCGCTCGACGCGCCGAGCAGCCAGACGCGCTTGCCGTGCCACTCGATGATTTTCGGGTTCATGTCGAAAACTCAGTAATCAGGGTTTTCATCAGTCCCCCTAGAGGCTTGCGTATTCACCCAGCTCGAAGACATCGTCATCCTGGCATACTCCATGACCGTGGGCCAGGTTGAGGTAATTTGATACATAGGCTCTTCACCTTCGCGGCGAAAGACGGGATGACGGAGATTACCAACCGTCGCTTTTGGATTCCGGCTTGCGCCGGAATGACGATGGGGAAGTGGGCAGTGTTTTGCCCGCGGACGAGCAACATCCATGGTCATGATTTCAGCGCCGGGTGAAGCTTAGCGTCACCTCGCCGAGGCGGAAACCGAACTTGCTCATCACCGCGCGATTGAGCATGACCCGCTTGTCACCCTCGTCGATCAGGAACATCCAGTCATCGAAGTCGACGTTCCAGACCTTGCCATCGACCGGCAGTGCCAGTACGTAGCGCCAGCGCAGGGCGTTGCCGGCGGCTTCGCCCAGCGCCTCGCCGACCACGTCATCGGCACGGCCAACATAGCGCCCGGCGCCAACGCGTGTGATGGTCCATACCCGGCGCGATGTCGTTCCATCCGACCAGGTGAAGTTTTCATCGAGCGTACCGACATCGACGCCGTCGC
>JAYSZS010000088.1:0-11729 GCA_043737935.1 Propionivibrio sp.
TCTTTTTTTGTGGCTAATGACGTTTCGCCAGGCGGGAAGGTTCGATCATTTCGAGCAGGCGAGCCTCGGCCGTCAAAATCGCCTGGTCAATGGCGGTGCGGCTTTGCGCATCAAAGGGAGTCAGCACATAGTCAACGCGACTGACTTTAGCCGCGGCTTGATCGACGCCGACTTTGACCCGGCGGATGGCATCGGTTTGAAACGCTTCCAGAATGGAAGCAACGCCACGATGCCCTCCCGCGCTGCCTCTTGGTCGAGCACGCACGGTGCCGAGCGGCAGGTCAAGGTCGTCGAACACCAGAATGCATTGCGCCGGGCTGAATGCCCTATGGTTTGAAAGCTTTTTCAGACCGGCGCCAGTGAGGTTCATCGCCAGTCGAATTTTAACCAGACAGATCGTTCGACCCGCCAATGAACCGCGAGCAATCCTGGCTTCGGGTGTTTCCTCCCAGGTGAGCCCCAATGAGGCCGCGAGTCGATCAACCACTTCATAACCTACATTGTGTGGCGTCCCGGCATATCGGGCTTCGGGGTTGCCCAGGCCGACAATGACCTGTTCATCGGGCTCGATGGCGCGCAGTCCGGGTGACGGCAACGACGCCGCAGTATCCGTAATGCCTGTTGACGGCTGCAAGGCGGGCGAGCCAGAAACTCTGGCCCGATGCGGACAATCGTTACAGAATGAATCCCGACCACAGTCGTCGCGCCAGCAGGCGATATTTTCGCTACGCGCCAGGATGATGCGCAGCAGATGATCCTGTTTGTTGGTCCCCTTGAGCAAGACCAGATCGCCCTCGCGGGTGATTGAATTGACATACACGGCGGCCTCCCGAACCTGGCTGAAAGCGCGCAATGCGTCATCTCGTCCAAGCTGGCGGGTCTTAAGTACGCTGGAAGCCCAGGGGCCAACGAACACCGTAAAGTCAGCAACTTGCTGCGCACGCTGCGCCACTTCAGCGTACTTTTTCGAGGCTCCGGTACCCGTGCCGTGGTCTGAGAGGTTGCCAATCACGATGATTTTTCGTCTGGCATGTGCTTCCTTCATGAATTTGAAACACGCCTCCACCGTCCACAATGGCGCTTTGAAGTCGTCACGGATGAAGGTCACGCCGTCAGGTGTAGTCACAGGTTGCATGCGGCCGTCAAAGGGGGCAACGCCGGTGATGCCAACGGCACATTCAGCCAGCGTCATGCCGGTTGCCAGCGCGCCGCCAATCGCCCCGAGTACGGAAGGCACCCAGTGCGTTCCACACAACTGAGTGAGGATCTTTACGCGTTCAGTACCGTATACCAAAGTCATTTGCAGACGCTGCGGCCAGACCGAACTGATTTCTTCGGCGCGCAGTTCTGCATTGGGTGAAAGTCCATAGGTCATTACCCTGGCAGCGCAGTGGGCGGCCATGGCGATTACCCGTGGATCGTCGACATTGAGGACCGCGGTGCCGGCGGCCGGGAGCGAGGCAATGAGTTTGCTCACCTCGCCGGCGATGCCCTCGTGGCCGCTAAAGGCGCTCCAATGATCGTTTCCTATCACCGTGACAATGCCGATTTGCGGCTGCAACAGGGCCAGCGGCGCATCCAGAATGCCTGGCTTGTCCTCACTCAGTTCGACGACACAGAAATCGTGCGTCGGGCGCACCCGCAATATGGTCTTGGCCACCTCGGGGAGCGCGTTGAGCGTGGCCGGATTTCCTGCTCCCCGCCCTTTGTGCGATAAAACGCCGAGCAGGAGTTCTTTGGTCGTTGTCTTGCCTGCACTTCCGCAGATGCCGATGAAAACAGGTTTCTTGAGCAGCGGGCGCCACCTCCAGGCCAATTTGACAAAGGCGCGATCAACTAGTGCGTCTCCCATTACCCGACGAACGCGCCAGGCGAGGGCATCACGCACGCCGATGAAAGTCTTGTATGGAGCGGAACGCATGATTTGTCGTGATTTCCTGATCAACGCGGTTTCGTTACGCTGGGCCGTCCGATCATTTCGAGCAGGCGATCCTCGACCGTCAAAATCGCCTGGTCAATGGCGGCGCGGCTTTCTTCATCAAAAGCCGTTAGCACATATTTTACGCGATCGAGTTTTGCCGACGCATGTCCCACGCCGATCTTGACCCGGCGGAAGGCATCGGTTTGAAACGCTTCCAGAACGGAAGCAATGCCGCGATGACCACCTGCGCTGCCTTTTAAGCGGGTTTTCACAACACCGAGCGGCAGGTCGAGGTCGTCGAACACAAGAATGCATTGTTTAGGGTCGAACGCCAGACTTTCGGATAGTCGCTTCAGACCGGCCCCTGTGAGGTTCATCGCCAGCCGGATTTTGACCAGACAGATCATCTTGCCCGGCGATGAACCGCGAGCGATCCAGGCTTCGGGTGTTACCTCCCAGGTGAGCCCCAATGAGGCAGCGAAGCGATCCACCACTTCATGGCCCACATTGTGTGGCGTCCCCGAATATCGGGCTTCAGGGTTGCCCAGGCCGACAATGACCTGTTCATCGGCTTCAATGGGGCGTAGTCCGGGTAAGGCAAACGGCGCCGCTGTATCAAAGATGTTTGTTTTCGGCTGCAAGGCGGCTAAGCCAGACGGTTTGGGCCGGTCGGGACAGAAATTGCACATTCTGTGCAGCTGGCAGTCGTCGCGCCAGCAGGCGATGTTTTCGCTGCGCGTCAGGATGATGCGTAGCAAGTGGTCCTGTTTGTTGGTGCCCTTGAGCAACACCAGATCGCCCTCGCGGGTAATTAAATTGACATAATCGGCGGCATCCCGAACATGGCTGAAAGCGCGCAATGCATCTTCTCGGCCAGGCAGGCGGGTCTTGAGTACGCTGGAAGCCCAGGGGCCAACGAACACCGTAAAGTCAGCAACCTGCTGCGCACGCTGCGCCACTTCAGCGTATTTTTTCGAGGCTCCGGTGCCTGTGCCGTGGTCCGAGAGTGTGCCAATCACAATGATTTTCCGTTTGGCTCGCGCCTCTTGCATGAATTTGAAACACGCATCCACCGTCCACAAAGGCGCTTTGAAGTCGTCACGGATGAACGTCACCTCTACCGGTGTCTGCACGGGCTGCATGCGCCCGTCAAAGGGGGTAATGCTCGCGATTCCTTCGGCACATTCAGCCAGAGTCATGCCTGTTGCCAGCCCGCCGCCAATCGCACCCAGCACGGAAGGTAACCAGTGTGTTCCACAAACCTGGGTGCGGACATTTACGCGCTCCGATCCACGTACCAGCGTCATCTGCAGACGGTCCGGCCAAGTGGAACTGATGTCTTCAGCGCACAAATCCGCGCTGGGTGATAAGCCGTAGGTGATAATATTGCCTTTGCAATGGGACGCCATGGCGAGGACACGTGCATCATCCGCATTGAGGACGGCGGTGCCGGTGACTGGCAGCCGAGCGATCAGTTCACCCATTTCTGCCGACAAGGCAGCGATTGAATCAAAGGCGGCCAGATGGTCGTTTCCGATTATCGTGACGATACCTACGTCAGGTTGCAACAGCGATAGTTGCTGGGCCATCTCACCAGGGGTGCCTTCGTGCAGTTCAGCCACGCAAAAATCGTGCGTACGACGCACCCGCAGGATGGTCTGCGCGACGTGTTGGAGCATGTTGAATGTCCCTGGATTTCCCACTCCCTGTCGCTTATGCGACAAAATCCCCAGCAAGAGTTCCTTTGTTGTCGTTTTGCCAGCACTTCCGGCGATGCCAATGAAAACCGGCTTCTTGAGAAGAGGCCGCCAGCGGCGGGCAAGTTTGATCATCGTGCGATCAACAAGCGCTTCCCCTAAAACCATACGCATACGCCAGGAGAGAGCCTCCCGTATGCGCTGCCCGGGCTTCGCTAGTGCTGAAAACATGTTGAAATCATAAAATGAACTAATTGAAGTTTACTGCATAATTGGATGATACGATTCAAGAACAAAATTTACATGAAAACAAGCGAGGGTGTAATGAGCAATCTCATCAGTATGGTATCGGATTTTGCGGAAGCATCGAAACAAAGTGACCGCCCGATCAGTTCTTTGTTGCTCGAATTGATCAGACTTCGTTACGGGTTGGGGCGTATTGGCGCCTCCGAATATCTCGATTTTCGATTGCACATGAATGACCTAACTTTCGAGCAGAAGCGTGCCTTCGGGGGGTACAGGGCTGAAGCCATCCTTGAAGAAACCTTGATCGATGATTACGCCCGTTTTCTGAGTCTGGATAAAATAACCATGTATTCCCTGTTGGAAGGGTACGGACTACCGATACCAAAAATACGGGCTGTTTATGGATCAAAGCGGCCGAGTTCGTTATTTTGTCTTGATTCCCCACAAGCCCTTGCCGCCTATCTTGCAACCTCCTCGTCTTTGCCAGTCTATTTGAAGCCTTCTTTTGGAAGTTATGGCAGGGGCAACGCCTTGATTGTGGGGTTCGATCAGGGGCGTTTTGTTCTGGGCGATGGAACGACTGTTGCAATCCACCCGTTTTGCCAATCCCTTGATGAGCGCGGTGGTCTAGGTTGGTTATTGCAAGAGCCGCTGGTTGCGCATTCAAGTATCGCTAAACTCTGTGGCGATAAAATTTCTGGCGTTCGCGTGCATACGTTCATGACCTACAATGGGCCATCACTTACAAAAGTGATATGGAAGATCAACGTTGGAACTGAAGATTCTGACAACTTCCGCGATGGTGAAAGTGGGAATCTTTTGGCTGCTGTGGATATTCAAACCGGAGAAGTGATACGGGTTGTCTCTGGCATGGGGCTGAAACAACAGGTTAATGCCCCTCATCCTAAGACAGGAGCGCATTTCGTAGGCTTTTGCATTCCTTATTGGGATGACATCAAGTCACTTGTTTGTGAAGCGCATCTGGCTTTTCCCGGATTCATCTGCCCGGGTTGGGATATTGCCGTTTGCGATGATGGACCTAAAATTCTGGAAATCAATTTCTTTGGCGACATTGATCTTTCGCAGCGTGCATATCATCGGGGGTTTATTGACGAAGAGTTCGTGGCTCTGATGCGTGATCGGGGCCTTGATCATTTGCTGTTCGGGACCTCGGGGCCTAGGCAACGATCAAGTAAAAACGGTCGGTTAGGCAGGCGTAAGCATCATTGGAAATGGTAGAAAGGTGATATAAAAATGATTTAATTTTCGTTGCCAGGTTCAGTCATTAACTACCTTCTCACGAAGCTTTCCCGCGTAGCATAAATTGGTTTTCGCTCAGATTGCAGGTCTGGATGGTCGACATTCCAACACCGGCGCAATGAGCACAAAGACTCGGCTCGGGCTACAGCGTAACGGTAAGCCCCGATATTTTCTCTGCCTCTGAGTGAACACTCTTAATCGCCTCTTCCCCCTCCTGATCTCATTTTCAAGCCTGGGAGCAGGACTCTATTTAGCCTCGGCTCATCCTGTTGCCCCGGGGCTGGTCGCGGTCATTTTTCCTGGAATTTTTCTGTTGCTGCTGTGGCAACCCCGGCTTGGGCTCCTTTCATTGCCGGTGTTTCTGCCGATCCTGAATTTTTCACCCTGGACGGGATGGCTGATTGTCGATGAATTCGATTTGCTTGTGCTGGCCGTTGTGTCCGCAGGGTATTTGCGAATTTCAGCGGATGGCTCAAGGCGGCAGCTCGGAGGGGTTTTTTTTCTTTTCTTGACGGTGCTTGTGCTGCTGGTAGCTCAAGGTGCGAATGCTCAGGCGGTGCAGGATCTAGACTGGTTCTCGGGCTATACCACCCCTCTGAACAGTCTCCGAGTCGGTAAAAGTTTGCTTTGGGTTCTTTTGTTGTTCCCTTTGATTGTGCAGGCGGGCAAGGGCGCTACAGCGAACAAGGTGACGGCGGAGTTCTTTGGCGCCTGTTTGCTGGGTTCTGGGTGGGTCGTCCTGGCGGTGTTCTGGGAGAGGGCGTTCTATCCCGGTTTATTGGATTTTGCGACCCCTTATCGAACGGTGGCGTTGTTCTGGGAGATGCATCTGGGAGGGGCGGCGCTGGACGCCTATCTGGTGCTGATTGCGCCCTTGCTGGTGTGGGCTTGGCGCGCCACGGTTTTTTTTCCTGGCCGTCTGGTTATCGGCACGTTTGTTCTGGTTTTTGTCTATGTTGGCCTGACTACGTTTTCACGGGGTGTGTTTGCTGCCATGGCGGGCAGTATGCTTTTATTAGCTGCTTTGTTGTTGAGGTACCGCATGAAAGGCGGACAAGACCGGCAAATTCTTAGTCTGACCGGTTTTTTTGTTTTGTTTCTGGTTGCCCTGGAGATTGTGCTGGTTCTGGGTACGGACTCATTCATGAACAAACGTCTGACAACAAGTGAACGTGACTTGGGTGGCCGCTTGCAACATTGGGAGCAGGGCATCGGATTGTTGAAAACGCCGGATGAATGGTTGTTCGGAATCGGTTTGGGCAAGCTGCCGGCTCGCTTGACCACAGGCGACTCAGGCCTGGCGCTGCCCGGTGCTTTTCAATGGCATGAAGACAATGGACAGCGAAGCATGGTGATCACCGGGCCTGATGTAAAAAATAACGAACATGAATTGGGCGGACTTTACGCCCTCTCTCAACGTGTCGACCTCATCCCGAAACAGCGTTACCGCTTTGCCATGGATGTACGTAGCGGGCATGACGTAGAGATGCTGGTTCAGGTGTGTGCGCTTCATCTTTTGTATCCGGCAAGTTGCCAGGGGCGGAAAATCAGACTGAATTCGGGTGGTTGGCAGCGTTGGGAGTCGAAGTTGTCGGGCTCCTCGTTCATGACCAATTCATGGCTGGGGGCGGGCCATGGCGTATTGTGGGTATCGGTGGTGTCGCCGGGGGCGGAAGTCGAAGTTGCCAATCTACATCTCGCCGCCGGCGGGGACAACTTGCTCCGGAATGCACAGTTTATGGAAGAGGGAGCGGGCTGGTTTCCCGCAGCACGCTCCTATTTCCTTCCATGGCACATCGATAATCTGTACCTCGAAATCCTGATCGAGACGGGACTCATCGGTCTATTTTTTTTCCTTGCAGTTATATTGCATATCGGCTGGCGCCTGTTTCGGGCTTATATGGAAGGGAATGCTCTTGCTCCCTATTTTATGTCGTGTATCGCCGGTTATATGGCGTTGGGGCTGGTCGTCAGCATGCTCGATATGCCTCGGGTGGCCACGCTGTTTGGTCTTGTTTTGATTTGCGCATGGCAGTGTCTGGAAAAACAAGGTGTTGGCAGAATTCGTTACACTCTTTGAACCCTGTCAGTGCGTATTCTGCGTTATAGTGCCACCCCTCGAAGCATTGCATCTCTGCCCTGTACTTGTTGAAGCGAGGCAAAAATTATGAATTTGGAATATCAAGCGTCTCATGGATCGATATCGTTTTCACGTACTTTTTCAGTCATCGTTAATTTTATTTCCCAATATAAATAGTGATAATAATCAATACGCAGAATTGTTAACACCATAAAGTTTTTTGAATAAATTCCGAACTTTTGCCCTGTAAAAAATGATTTATCCTGGTTGTGAATTAAGTCACAATATTGAAATCATTAACGAGCTAACCTCGTTTCTAAGGGAGCCGTGCTCAATTTTGCAAATTTTTTGTGATAAACGGTGCGCTATCTTGATAGCAGTAAGTAAAGCGTTCATACGTAACAAAAATTTGCTGGGGGCAAATCGTGATTAAAGTATTCAGTCACTGGATTCATTGGAAAACAATCTACCGGATCGTTCTTGACATCCTGTTACCTGTATCCTGCGTTCTGTTAGCAGTTTATTGGATGGGTCATGGAGGGAATGTCGATTTTGAAATTGTTATTATCTACGCGGTTATTTTTGCGTTGGTGATGGTTGTTTTTAACTCCTGGCTTGGGCTTTATCAGCTAGGGCACGGGCGAACCGTCGAGCAAACACGCGCACGAGCGGTCTTGTCCCTTTATCTGTCTATTCCTCTTGCCTATGTCGTTTTCGCTGTCCTTTCGGTTGATGATATCAATCGTGATTCTTTGCTTCTCTCGGGTTTGGCTGCCCTGTTCGGAACGCTTGCGCATCGTGTTTTCAGAATTCACAGTCGAACGCAAGCGATGATGACGCATCGCGTATTGATCTTTGGTGCGGGTAGTGAGGCACATTTCGTAGGCCAGGTGCTACAAAAATCAGATCCGGATATTCAAATTGTTGGCTATTATGCAAGCCCAACCGAAGTGGATATCTCTATTCCTGATCAGCATTTATTACCTCGGGCCAAGTCGTTATCGGATACGGCCAATTCCTTGAATGTTCACGAAATCATCATCGCTGTCCACGATCGGCGTGGGGGTATTTTGCCCTTGCGCGAACTTCTTGATTGCAAGTTGTCCGGTATAAATGTGCTCGATCTTGCGACTTACTTTGAACGTGCGCTCGGCCAGATTCGACTGGATTCATTGCGCGCGGGCTGGCTTATTTTTGGCGAAGGATTCCGACAAGGCTTGGGACGTACATTCGTCAAACGTCTTTTCGATATTGTTGCCGCAGCGATCCTGCTCTTTTTCTCACTTCCCGTGATGTTTGTAACGGCATTTTTGATCGTGCTGGAAGACGGTTTCCCCATATTCTACCAACAAGAACGTGTCGGTTTAAATGGTCGACTCTTTCACGTCGTAAAATTTCGCAGTATGCGCAAGGATGCCGAGAGCGATGGCCAGCCACGCTGGGCCATGGCAAACGATGACCGGACAACGCGTGTCGGTCGCATCATCCGCAAGCTGCGTATCGATGAGCTACCTCAACTTTTCAGTGTATTAACCGGGGATATGAGTCTGGTCGGTCCGCGGCCTGAGCGGCCCTTCTTCGTCGATCAACTCACCCGCGATATACCGTTTTACGCTGTACGTCATAGCGTCAAGCCAGGAGTTACCGGTTGGGCTCAGGTGAGTTACCAGTATGGCGCCTCCGTTTATGACTCAATCCAAAAGCTCCAGTACGATCTCTACTATGTAAAAAACCACACCCTGTTTCTTGATATTGTGATCATGTTCAAAACTGTGGGGGTCGTTCTTACCGGTAAAGGTGCTCAGTAGTACAGCCCTGACGGGTCAGTCGTTTTTCGTGAGCGCGTTCTGAGGAGTTTTTTCGGTTGAATGCAAGCAGAGAAATAATTACGGCCTGGAGCTATGGTCTTGCGGGCTTCATTTATGCTGCCTTTGCCATCTATCTGGCGGCTGGATGGCGAGAGGGCTGGCGTAACCGCGCCTTGTTTATTGCCACCGCGCTGTGCGCACTATGGGGGATTACTGGCCTGGCCTTTGCGTTAACGGGGCATGCATTTTTTCTGGCGGGTAATCTGCTTGCCGATCTCTTGCGTTTTGGCGGCTGGTATTTCTTCCTCCTGATTTTGCTCAACCCCAAGTCTGCGGAAAGGGGGCGGTGGCCGATTCGTTTGCTCTGGCTGGGTGTTGTTGCATCGGCTTTGTTCGGTGTTGGCTTTGCAGCGCAAATCATGGTTACGTTGGGCATCAACTTTTATATGCCTGCCCAGCGGCTGGCCTTGTTCGATGCACTGGCGATGACAGTTTTTTTACTGGTACTGATTGAGCAATTGTTCCATGACGTTGCTCCTGACAATCGATGGAGCATCAAGCCCTTGTGCCTGGGTCTCGGTGGCGCTGCCCTGTTTGATCTCTATCTCTTTGCGGATGCATTGTTATTCAACCGGATAGATGCGGATGCCTTCAGTATCCGCGGTTTCGTTCATGCTCTAGCGATCCCGCTGGTCGCCCTTTCGACTGTTCGAAGCCATGACTGGAAAACCAGAATCGTGCTTTCCCAGCGAGCCGTCTTGCAGTCGGCAACGCTGGTGGCAGTCGGTGTGTATCTCCTGTTTATGGCCGCTGCGGGTTACTATGTCCGCTATTTTGGTGGCGATTGGGGGCGGGCTTTCCAGTTGGCTTTGTTGTTTGCTGCGCTGTTGCTGCTCGGCATACTGAGCTTGTCCGGGTCAATGCAAGCTAAGTTCCGGGTTCTGGTCGGCAAGAATCTTTTCAGTTATCGCTATGACTATCGTGAAGAATGGTTGCGCTTCACAAATACCTTGTCGTCCCAGAACGGCTTTTCCGAAATGGGTCGACATGTGGTCAAGGGTTTGGCCGATATGGTCGAAAGTCCGGCCGGTTCGCTCTGGTTGAAAGATCCGACAGCACGTTTTTTTGCCCAGGCGGCGAGCTGGAATATGCCGGATTCGTCGGTGACTGAAGATGCTGACAGTAAGCTGTGTCAGTTTTTGATTAAAAGTGGCTGGGTCATCAATCTTGAAGAGTATCGTTACCTGCCGCGCCGCTATGACAATCTCGACCTTCCCGTGTGGTTGGTCGAAGTGCCCAATGCCTGGCTGATTGTTCCCCTGATAGCGGCGAACGAGATGATTGGTTTTGTCGTTCTGTCAACGGCACGTACCAAGATCGACGTCAATTGGGAGGTCAATGATCTGTTGAAGACGGCCGGCCAGCAGGCCGGAGCTTTTCTGGGGGAGATTCAGGCGACCGAGGCGCTGCTGGAAGTGCGGAAATTTGATTCCTTCAACCGGATGTCCGCTTTCGTTGTGCATGATCTGAAGAACATCGTTGCGCAATTGTCGCTGATGCTCAAGAATGCTGAGCGCCATCGGGATAACCCTGAATTTCAACAGGATATGCTGATGACTGTGGAGCATTCCGTCGAGCGAATGCGACAGTTAATGTTGCAGTTGCGTGAAGGAACAACACCGGTGGATAGCCCGCGCGGAATCGATCTGGGTGTTCTCATCCGGCGAATCCGGACCGCCAAGGAGGCGCAGGGCCGCGATGTGGAAATTGATCTGACCGACAAGGTCATTGCCAAGGGGCATGAAGACCGGGTCGAGCGGGTCATCGGACACATTGTTCAGAACGCACTGGATGCTACCGAAAGTGGGGGTCGGGTCTGGGTCAGCCTGAAGCGTCAGGGAGCGCATGCCGTGGTAGAGGTAGGCGATACGGGAGGAGGCATGACTCCCGAATTTTTGCGAGAACGCCTGTTCAAGCCGTTTCAAACGACCAAGCCAGCAGGAATGGGGATTGGCGCTTATGAAAGCTTCCAGTACGTTCATGAACTCGGGGGCAAAATTTCCGTTGATAGCGAGCTCAATATGGGAACGAAAGTCAGCTTGTTGTTGCCATTGTTTGATCCGGATAACGGCATCGATTCAACTGTGTTGCACGAGGAATCCGAGGAATCTCAATGACTTCAGAGAAATTACGTCCTCTGCTGATCGTTGAGGATGATCCGGCGCTGCAAAAGCAGATGCGCTGGGCTCTCGATCAATATGAGACGCTGACGGCTGAAGATCGCGAGAGCGCGCTGGTTCAGGTGCGACGTTACATGCCGCCGGTGGTAACCATGGATCTTGGTTTGCCGCCTGATCCCGATTCCGTTACCGAGGGCTTCACGCTGCTCGAACAGATTCTTTCGATTGCACCGGATACCAAGATCATTGTCCTGACCGGTCAGAATGACCGGACCAACGCGCTACGGGCTATCGGTCTGGGTGCCTACGACTTTTTCGCCAAACCGTTTGAAATCGATATGCTGGGTTTGACGATTGAACGGGCCTATCGTCTTTATGATCTTCAGCAGGAGAACAGCCGCTTGCAGCTCATGCAACAGCCGGATGTGCTTTCCGGACTGATTACCCGCGACCCCGAAGTATTGCGGTTATGTCGCACCGTTGAAAAGGTGGCTGTCAGTGATGCAACGGTACTGGTACTGGGTGAAAGTGGAACCG
>JAYSZS010000089.1:0-5349 GCA_043737935.1 Propionivibrio sp.
TGCCAGACAATCATGCACAGCACCAAGCGCGCCTTTTCACCGCCGCTCATGCTGCCGACAGCCTGCTTGACCATGTCACCACCGAAATTGAAGTTGCCCAAAAAGCTGCGCAGGTCTTGCTCGCGTGTCGGCTGGTTGCCGATTTTCCCGGCAGCGGTCACTTCTTTCACCAGGCGAATCATGTGCTCTAGCGGGTTGTCATTCAAGTGCAGCACATCGAGCTCTTGCTGGGCAAAGTAGCCGATGTTCAGGCCTTTGCCTTCAGTCATGTCGCCGCTGATGGGGGCCAGGGCGCGCGCTATGGTTTTAACCAGCGTTGACTTGCCTTGCCCATTGGCGCCCAAAATACCAATGCGCTGGCCCGCCAGCACCGATTTGCTGACGTTTTGCACAATCACGGTAGGCGGCGTGCCAGCCAGCGCATCTTCAGGGGCAGAATATCCAAAAAATGCGTTTTGCATCGACAGCATCGGATTCGGCAGGTTGGCAGGCTCTTTAAACTCAAACGTAAAGTCTGCTTCAGCCAGCAGCGGCGCAATTTTCTCCATCCGATCCAGCGCTTTAACGCGGCTTTGGGCCTGCTTGGCTTTGCTTGCTTTCGCTTTAAAACGCGCAATAAATTTTTGCAGGTGAGCAATTTTGTCTTGCTGCTTGGAATACGCACCTTGCTGCAGCGCCATTTGTTCAGAACGCAAATCCTCAAACTTGCTGTAGTTGCCGCCGTAACGGGTCAGTTTGGCGCTTTCGATGTGCACCGTGACGTCCGTTACAGCATCCAAAAACTCGCGGTCATGGCTGATGACCAGCATCGTGCCCTGGTAGCGCTTGAGCCAGGCTTCCAGCCAAACCAGCGCGTCCAGATCCAGGTGGTTGGTCGGTTCGTCGAGCAGCAGCAGGTCGGACGGGCACATCAGCGCGCGCGCCAGTTGCAGGCGCATGCGCCAGCCGCCGGAGAAGCTGTTCACCGGGTTGTTCAGTTCGGTGGTCTTGAAACCGAGGCCGAGGATCAGCGCCTGCGCCCGCGCCATGGCGTCGTGCGCGCCGGCGTCGTGCAGTGCCATGTAGGCGTGCGCCATGCGCTCGCCGTCGTCGCTGGTTTCAGCCGCATGGACTTCACCCTGCGCCGCGAGCAACACGCTATCGCCTTCAATGACAAAGTCGGTCGCCGACTGATCGGTCTCCGGCATCTCCTGTGCTACCTGCGCCATGCGCCACTGGGCGGGCACGGAGAAATCGCCAGCATCTTCGTGCAGGGTGCCGTTGAACAGGGCAAACAGCGTCGACTTGCCGGCGCCATTGCGCCCGACCAGACCGACCTTCTCGCCGGGGTTGAGAGTAACTGAAGCGTTATCAAGCAACACCTTGGCGCTACGGCGCAGGGTGACGCTCTTGAGGGTGATCATTGAATAAACCTTTAAAAGCGGTTAACCACGGAGAGCACGGAGAATAGATAAAAAGGGAATTTCATCTCCGTGATCTCCGTGTGCTCCGTGGTTAAAATCCTTTAGCTTTATCTGAAAACCACCGTCTTGTTGCCATGCACCAGCACGCGGTCTTCCAGGTGATAGCGCAGGCCGCGGGCGAGTACGGCTTTTTCGATGTCCTTGCCGTAGCGCACCATGTCATCGACCGAATCGGAGTGGTCGATGCGGATCACATCCTGTTCGATGATCGGCCCCTGATCGAGTTCGCTGGTCACGTAGTGGCAGGTCGCGCCGATCAGCTTGACGCCGCGCTGAAAAGCCTGATGGTAGGGTTTGGCTCCGACAAAACTGGGCAGGAAGGAGTGGTGGATGTTGATGATCTGTCCGGGGTAAGCGCTACACATTTCCGGCGGGATGATCTGCATGTAACGCGCTAGCACCATCGTGTCGCCCCTGACATCGTCGAACAGGCGCTGCATTTCAGCGTAGGCCGCTGCCTTGTTGTCCGGATTCACCGGCACCCGATGGAAAGGAATGCCGTGCCACTCGACGAAGCCCTTGAAGGTGTCGTGATTCGAGACGATGCACGGAATCTCGATGTCGAGCTCCTTCGATTGCCAGCGCGCCAGCAGGTCGTAGAGGCAATGTTCCTGCGTGCTGACGAAAATGACCACACGCTTCTTGACGGCCGAATCGCTGATTTTCCAGTCCATCTCCAGTTCATTGGCGATCGGCCGGAAGCGTTTGCGGAATTCGGCAAGGTGGAAAGGCAGCGAATCGGCTTTCACTTCGATACGCATGAAGTAACGGCTGCCATCCTTGCCATCGTCGGCGTGATAGCGCGATTCGAGAATCCAGCCCTGGTGTTCGGCAATAAAGCCCGAGACGCGGGCGACGATGCCAACCCGGTCCGGGCACGAAGCCGAAAGGGTGTAGAAGCGTTGCGGAGGCATGGTTGTCGATTACTCCAGGCGGGCGAAAGCCTTGTCGATTTCCGCACGCAGTTGATCGTAGTCGAGGGTCACCGGATAGTGTGGAAATTCACGGATCACCTTCTCCGGCGGGCGGAAGAGAATGCCGGCATGAGCTTCGCCGAGCATGGCCGTGTCGTTGTAAGAATCACCGGCGGCCACCACCGTGAAATTCATCTCCCTGAAGCGCCTGACGGCTTCGCGCTTCTGTTCGGGCATGCGTAAGTGATAATTGACCAGTCGGCCATTGATATCGGCTTCAAGGCTATGGCAAAACAGCGTCGGCCAGGCCAACTGGCGCATCAGCGGGTGCGCAAATTCGTAAAACGTGTCGGAGAGAATGATCACCTCGCAGTCCTCGCGCAACCTGTCGAGAAACTCACGCGCTCCCGGCATCGGCCCCATCGCGCAAATCACTTTCTGGATGTCCGGCAGGCCGAGCCCATGTTCGGCAAGCAGGCCGAGACGATACTTCATCAGCGTGTCGTAATTCGGTTCGTCCCGGGTCGTCCGCCGCAACTCCGG
Organism: Propionivibrio sp.; assembly: GCA_043737935.1. Taxonomy (GTDB): domain Bacteria; phylum Pseudomonadota; class Gammaproteobacteria; order Burkholderiales; family Rhodocyclaceae; genus Propionivibrio. Next base: position 2,921 of record JAYSZS010000089.1, read on the forward strand.
AATGCCGGTTCGCTCGGCGAAGGTTATCCAGATTTCGGGGACGAGCACGCCCTCAAGGTCGAGACAGACGATTTTCACGAAAAGCTCCCGATGATTTATTGTTTAATACAGCCGGGCATTCTACCAAAGTGCAGGTGCTCCAATGCGCCGGATTTCCGCAATGTCGATGCCAACGCTGGCGTCAGGGCGTGAAACCGTCTAGTTTACGACCTCGGAGGAAACACAAGATGCCCATTCGAAGTTTGCTTGCCGTTCTGTTGTTGCTCAGTCCGCCCCTGTGGGCGCAGACGCCGGAAACGACTTCGGCGCCGGAAACACCGATGACGCTTGAGCAGGCCAATGCTCAGCGCGCGCGCGCGGCGCAGATGCGCAACGCCGCAGAGAAAGACTACGCAACGGAGAAAGACGGCTGCTACAAGAAGTTTCTGGTGAACAGTTGTCTGGTCGATGCCAAGCAACGCTACACCCAAACGATCATCGACTCACGCAATCTCGATATTCCGGCGCGCGATTTCCAGCGCGAAGCGAAGCGTGCCGACGTTGAAGCACAGGAAGCTCTGCGAGCCTCAGAACTTCCCGTGCGCGAGGCCGAGCAAAAGCAGCAGGCCGAAAATTATCGTTCCGAGGAAACGGCCAAAGCGGCAGAACGCGAGCAAAAGAAAGCGGCCAAAGCCCAGCAGGCGGCGGCCGGACGCCAGAAAACAGCGGACGAGCAGGCCAAGCGACAGGCCAGGCAGGAGCAGCGCGCGAAGAGGGACGCCGAGCAGGCGGCACAAAAAGCTAGTGACGCGGCCAAAGTTGAGGCGAAAGCGGCCGCCAAGGCAGCAGAAAAAACCAACTGATTCCGGATATCCGTCTCTTGTTCTCTACTCGGCAATGGCTGTTTCAGGTTCTGCAAGGCAGATAAACTGCATTCGGTTTTTTCATCAGGACCCTCTCCAGGAGTAAATAGCTATGACGTTGAAGAACTTGATGGTTCACCTGGATCAGGGTGAACGAACCGCCGCAAGGCTCGAACTTTCAGTATCTCTTGCGCGCCAGCATCAGGCGCGGCTGGTCGGTGTGTTCGGGCAACGTGCTGAAGCGCAGCGCGTCGGCGTGGTGGCCACCTGGCCTAGCGCGGCTTACAGCGCAGCTCGTGCCGCCAGCAAAGCCGCGTTTGAAACTGCGTGTGCCGATTTGCCCGAGGCCGAATGGCGAGATATCAATCGCGGCAGCGATGCCGAACTGCTACGCCACATCACCGATCTGGCCCGCTATTTCGACCTGGTGATACTCGGTCAGCATGACGAGCGAGGCGAGGCCCTCGTACCGGACGATCTGGCGGGAGAGGTAGTCCTCGATTGCGGTCGTCCGGTGTTGGTTTACCCCTACATCGGCAACTTCAGCGAAATTGGCAAACGTCCGCTGATCGCCTGGAGTGACTCGCGCGAGGCGGCCCACGCACTCAACGATGCGCTGCCCCTGATTCGGGGCTGCGATGAATGTAGGGTGTTGTCGTTTTCCGCAGGTCTTGAGCAAGTCAGGTCGAGCTGCGCCGAGGTCGCGCACCAACTGGCAGGCCACGGAATCAATACCCGGGTGGATGTAGCTCTGGTCGAAGATTTCAGCATCATGGACAGGCTGCTCAACCGGATCGCAGACCGGGGAGCCGATCTGCTGGTGATGGGTGCCCACGGCCCGATCGGTTTTCCCTTCTTCAGCCGTGGGGCGGGAACGCGCTACATCCTCAAACATATGACCGTGCCCCTGTTGATGTCCTATTGAGCCCTGCAACCCGCTGGCCCTGCCTGTGCACGAACAGCGCGGCGTTATTGCAGAATGCATGCTTGACTACAGGCGGCAGGTGCGCAGGTACTTGTGCCGATGCGGCTGGATTTCCTATCCTTATTGGCGGGTTAAGATTTGCGGGCTAAGTCTTGCGCAATTCGACGTACAGATTTTCCCTGTCCCGTACTCTGCGTTCCCGGCGCAAAGGCCTTGCCAGCCAAGCCGTCGCGTCGGACACGCTTGAGGTAGCCTGGCAATGAATGAACTGATCCTCGAGACACGCGGACTCAGCAAGAATTTCAAGGGCTTCACCGCCGTCGACAACGTCGACCTGCAGGTGCAACGTGGCCACATCCACGCCTTGATCGGCCCGAACGGTGCCGGCAAAACCACCTGTTTCAATCTGCTCACCAAGTTTCTCAAGCCGACGCATGGCAGCATCGTCTTCAATGGCGTCGACATCACCGCCGAAAAATCGGCCGAGATTGCGCGCCGGGGAGTGATCCGCTCCTTCCAGATTTCGGCGGTGTTCCCGCACCTCACGGTGCTTGAAAACGTGCGCATCGGCCTGCAGCGTTTTACCGGCACCAGCTTTCATTGCTGGAAGGGGCTGACCGCCTTGAAGCAGCTTGATGCGCGGGTGCTGGCCCTGCTCGATC
>JAYSZS010000090.1:0-11710 GCA_043737935.1 Propionivibrio sp.
CTGGTGTGGGTTCTGTTCCCTGTATTTTTTCCAGGGAATGGGGTTTCCTTGCGTGAAAAAATTGCGCTAATTTAGGCCGTTCGGCCATTAATCGTAATAAATCACTTTAAGTTACTTATTCTTAGCATTGTTTTATATGGGAATTATTTTTTAAATATTTTCCACAAAATGCATGTTAAGTCCTTGTAGTCATTGAAAAAAACTGCAAAAAACTTCTTGCATTGCCCAATTCTTTGTCTTAAAGTGGGGTCTAGTGGTGAAAAGTGGGTAATCGGGGAGATTGCCGGACAATTCAGCAAGGGGGTGGGTTTGATGTTCCAGGGTGCTGCGGCGCTAAGTCTCGATGCCAAAGGTCGGCTCGCCATTCCGGCGCGTCACCGGGAGGCGCTCGTGGCGGCATCCGGCGGTAATCTTGTTTTGACTGCACACCCGCATCGTTGCCTCCTGCTTTATCCCGCAACGGCGTGGGAACCGATTCGTGACAAGGTTCTCGCCGCTTCCAGCCTGCATCAGCAAGCCGCTGCCATCAAACGCCTGCTCGTCGGCAACGCGCGCGAAGAAGCTATGGATTCAGCCGGTCGCTTGCTGGTTGCCCCCGAGCTGCGCCAGTTTGCACAGTTTGAAAAGCAGGTCTGGCTGGTCGGTCAGGGCACGCATTTCGAAATCTGGTCGGATGCCGGCTGGCAGCAGCAGCAGGAAGTCTTCTTTGCCATGGGCGATCAGGTGTTGCCGCCAGGTCTTGAGGATCTGGCGCTGTGAGCCTTGTCTCGCCGCATCGGACGGTGATGCTGCACGAAGCGGTCGAGGCACTGGAAGTCAAACCCTCCGGCACCTACGTCGATGGCACCTTCGGCTACGGTGGACATAGCCGCGCGATCCTTGAACGGCTTGGCCCGAACGGTCGGCTTCTGGCTCTGGATCGTGACCCGCAGGCGGTAGCGGCGGCGGCGGCAATCAACGATCAACGATTGACCGTGGTGCACCTGAGTTTTAGCGAACTCGCCGTGGCGGTGCGGCAGGCGGGGATTGATGCCGTGGATGGGGTGCTTCTGGATATCGGAGTGTCGTCGCCGCAGCTCGATGTGGGGGAGCGGGGCTTCAGCTTTCGCTTCGACGCGCCACTCGACATGCGGATGGATACCACGCAAGGCGAGACGGCGGCCGCCTTTCTGGCGCTTGCCGGAATAAAGGAAATTACGGAGGTCATTAGAAACTATGGCGAAGAACGGTTTGCTTTCCAGATTGCAAAGAAGATTGTGGCTGCTCGGAGCGAGCGGCCTGTTGCAACCACGGGCCAACTCGCCGCGCTTGTACGCGAGGCCGTGCGGACCCGCGAGCCCGGCCAGGATCCGGCGACGCGTACCTTTCAGGCTCTACGGATTTACGTCAATCAAGAGCTCGAGCAACTGGCGCTAGTTCTGCCACAGGCGATGGATAGTCTGAAGTGCGGCGGGCGGCTGGTGGTCATCAGCTTTCATTCGCTCGAAGATCGAATCGTCAAGCGCTTCTTGCGCGCGCAGGCTTCGCCGGATAACTTGCCTAAGAATCTCCCCTTGCGTTCGGTCGATCTGCCGTCGCCCAGGCTGCGTCTGGTGGGCAAGCCAGTTAAGGCCGGCGCGGCGGAGATGGCCGCCAATCCGAGGGCGCGCAGCGCGGTGATGCGAGTGGCTGAAAAGCTCGTTGCCCGGCTGGTCACGAATAATCTGGCGGGGGGGTAAGCCTGAAATGGTTCGCCTCAATATCCTTCTGCTGCTCGCGGCGGTGCTCTGCGCGCTGAGCGTGGTGACCTCGCAACACAAGGCGCGCAAGCTCTTCCAGGCGCTGGAGAGCGAACAGGAGCGCAGCAAACAGCTCGAGGTGGAGTTCGGCCAGTTGCAACTTGAGTTGTCGACCTGGGCAACGTCGCCGCGCATCGAAAAAATCGCTCGCGACAAGCTCAGGATGAAAACGCCTGAAGCCGCAAAAATAATCACCATCAGCCCGGGAGAATTGCCGCGCAGAGCAGGTGAAGCGGATCCCGTCAAACACGGCGGGGAGCTGTTGCGATGATCCGCTTCAGAGGCGCGCGGGCTCACCGCTTCGCTGAAAGTCCGCTGCTCAAGCTGCGTTTGCAGGCCTGGCGTTCGCGCCTGATGGCCTTGCTTATCCTGTCCTGCTTTGCCGTGCTGATCGGCCGTGCGTTCTATCTGCAAGTGCTCAATAACGAATTTCTGCAAGAGAAGGGTGAATCGCGCTACCTGCGCGAGCTTGAAATTTCTGCCTCGCGCGGTCGCATCGCCGACCGTAATGGCGAGGTGCTGGCGATCTCGACGCCGATGAAATCGGTATGGGCGATTCCCGCTGATGCCCGTCTCTCGCCGGAACAGGGCAAACAGCTTGCCGGGCTGCTGGAAATGGACGTCAAGGAGTTATCGCGCAAACTGGCCAGTGACAAGACCTTCGTATTTTTGCAGCGCCAGTTGCCACCCGATGTGGGCGAGAAAGTCGCTGTACTGAAACTGCCCGGGATCGGTCAGAACAAGGAGTACCGCCGCTATTATCCAAGCGGCGAGATGACCGCGCATATCGTCGGTTTTACCGGTGTTGACGACAAGGGGCTTGAAGGAGTTGAACTGGCCTACCAGAGCCAGTTGCTGGGGCATCCGGGGAGTCGCAGCGTGATCAAGGACCGGCGCGGCCAGATCGTCGAGGACGTGGGCTCGATCAAGTCGCCACAGGACGGCAAGGACATCCGCCTGGCGCTTGACTCCAAGATTCAATATCTTGCTTACAGCTACTTGAAGCAGGCGATCATTGACAACAAGGCCAAGGCCGGCGGTGTTGTGGTCGTCGATGCCAAGAGTGGCGAGATTCTGGCGTTGGCCAACTGGCCGACTTACAACCCGAACAATCGCGAGCGCCTGTCGGGAGGGCAACTGCGTAATCGCGCCGTGACCGATACCTTTGAGCCCGGCTCGACACTAAAGCCATTCACCATTGCCCAGGCGCTGGAAGGCGGCAAGGTGCGTTTTGATACGATCATCAACTGTGCTCCAGGCAAGTTGACGATCGGCAGTGCGACGATTTCAGACGCGCATCCGCATGGCGCGCTGACCGTTGCGCAGGTGATCCAGAAGTCGTCCAACGTCGGTGCGGCCAAAATCGCCGGCATGCTGACCTCGCAGCAAATGTGGGACATGTTCGACGCCGCCGGATTCGGCCAGGTGTCGCGCCTTGGTTTTCCAGGCGAAGTCAGCGGTCGCCTGCGTCCCTGGAAGACCTGGCGCCCGATCGAACAGGCGACGATGTCCTACGGGCATGGCATTTCGGTTTCCCTGATGCAACTGGCGCGGGCTTACTCCGTTTTCGCGCGCGATGGCGACATGATCCCGCTGACGCTGACCAGGCAGGACGCTTTGCCCCTGGGCAGCGTACCGGTATTCAGCCAGCAAACGGCGCGTGAAGTACGCGCCATGCTGGAGATGGCTGTTCAGCCCGGCGGTACCGCACCGAAGGCGCAAATTCCGGGCTACCGCGTGGCCGGCAAGACAGGTACGGCGCACAAACTGGAGGGGGGGCTATACGCCAACAAATATGTTTCGTCTTTCGTCGGTTTTGCCCCGGCGTCGGATCCGCGCCTGATCGTTGCCATCATGATCGACGAACCCAGCGGCGGCAAGCATTATGGTGGCGATGTCGCCGGCCCGGTGTTTGCCGGTGTCATGAGCGGTGCGTTGCGTACTCTCGGCATCGCGCCCGATGCCCCGCTGCGCGCCGAAGGAAGTACCTTAGGGGTACAGGTTGCACAGCGTAGCGACGCCACGAAAGCTTCGCCCGTCAGGAAGAAGCTGTGAGCAGCCTAGCCACGTCTTCCCTCGCCCAATCTCCGGACGCCATCATCCGCCATCTGAGCGCGTTGGGCGTGCAGCCGGGCGGAGTCGCCGACGACAGTCGACAGGTACGCCCCGGCGATCTGTTTGTCGCCTATCCCGGCGATCTGGCCGATGGGCGTCGATACATCGACGACGCCATTGTGCGTGGTGCCTGTGCGGTGTTGTGGGAAGCAGAAGGTGATTTCGTCTGGAACCCCGACTGGAAGATCGCCAATCTATCAGCCACCCGCCTGCGTGCGCTTGCCGGCCCGCTGGCGCATGCCCTCTTTGGCCAGCCGAGTGAGCGGCTGTCGCTGATTGCGATTACCGGCACCAACGGAAAAACCACTATCAGCCAGTGGATCGCTCATGCGCATCCGCGTCTTTGCGCGATCATCGGTACGCTCGGTGCCGGCTTTCCGGATCGGTTGCTTGAAACCGGGTTTACGACACCCGAGGCGGCAACCCTGACGCGCTACCTTGTCGAATTCGCCGTCGCTGAAGCACAGGCCTGTGCGCTGGAAGCCAGTTCGATCGGTATAAAAGAAGGGCGTCTCGACGGTGCGCGGATCGATGTGGCGGTGTTTACCAATCTGACGCACGACCATCTCGACTACCACGGAACGATGGAGAACTATGCGGCGGCCAAGGAAAGGCTATTCACCTGGCCACGTCTGCGTCTGGCGGTTATCAATCTCGATGACCACTTTGGCCGGGAATTGGTCGGGCGCTGCACGGCAACCCGGATCCTCGGCTATACGCAGAGCGATGCGCCCAGCCCGTGCCAGGGTGTGATCCGCGCCGAGAATGTCGAGGAAACCATTCACGGTCTGCGCTTCACTCTCTGTGCGCCGAATGGTCGGGCGCCGGTCGAGAGCGGTTTGCTCGGACGCTATAACGTATCCAATCTGCTGGCCGTTGCCGCCGTGTTGATCGATGCCGGCTTGACGCCGGCAGACATTGCCGCCCGCTTTGCAAAACTGGCTTCACCGCCCGGTCGGTTGGAAAAGGTTATCGGTCAGCGTCAATCTGCATCGCAGGAACAAACCCTGCTTGGCTCCCAGGAGCGGGACAAAGGCTCCCAGGAGCGGGATAACGAGCCTTTGATTATCGTTGATTATGCGCACACGCCCGATGCGCTGGAGCGTGCCTTGCATGCGCTGCGACCGGTGGTCACGGCGCGTGGCGCCGGTCTGGTCGCCCTCTTTGGCTGCGGTGGCGATCGCGATCGCGGCAAGCGTCCGCTGATGGGTAAAATCGCTGCGCAACTGGCTGACCGTGTCGTGCTGACCAGCGATAACCCGCGCAGTGAACAGCCTTCGGCGATTCTCGACGAAATCCGCAGTGCGGCCCCGAGCGCGGAGATCATTGTCGATCGCGCACAGGCCATTCGGCAGACCATTCTGGCGGCGCATCCGGCCGATGTGATTCTGCTTGCCGGCAAGGGGCACGAGACGTACCAGGAAATCGCTGGCGTGCGCTGCCCCTTCTCGGATATTGCCGAGGCCAGCGCTGCACTTGCTGACCGTCTGGAGAGCAAGCCATGAGCATGATGATGGATCTCGATGCCGCCGCGAAAGGGATCAACGGTACCTTGATGGGCGATAACGTGTCTTTTTCCGAGGTCTCAACCGACAGCCGGAAACTCATCGGCGGAGAACTGTTTATAGCGCTGCGTGGCGATAACTTCGATGGTCATGAATTCGTCGCCGCCGCCAAGGCGCGTGGTGCCGCTGCGGCGGTGGTCGATTCCAATACGCTCGATAAATTTGAGCAAATCGGCCTGCCCCTGCTTGTTGTGGCCAATACCCGTCTGGCGCTCGGAACGCTGGCGGCCGACTGGCGTGCCCGCTTTTCGTTGCCGCTGATTGCGGTGACCGGCAGCAATGGCAAGACCACCACCAAGGAAATGATTGCCAGCATTCTGAAAGTGACTTTTGGCGATGCCGTTCTGGTCACCCAGGGTAACCTAAATAATGACATAGGATTACCACTGACGCTGCTCAAAATGAATGCCGGGCACCGTGCGGCGATCGTTGAGATGGGGATGAATCATCCGGGGGAGATTGCCTATCTATCCACTATCGCCCGCCCAACCGTGGCTCTGGTGACCAACGCCCAGCGCGCACATCTGGCGGGCATGGGCTCGATCGAGGCCATTGCCGCTGAAAAGGGAAGTATCTATGAAGGGTTGAGCGATGTCGGCGTGGCAGTAATCAACGCCGACGACTTTTGGTATGACCTGTGGCGTGCGCAGAGCGGCGGTAAACGGGTGCTGAGTTTTTCCTGCGAGCGAACGGCGGATGTTGGCGGACGCTACCAGGTGCGCGGGCTGGAGAATCATCTGACCATTTCGGCGCAGAGCGAATTGATCGAAGTCGCACTCGCCTTGCCGGGAGCGCATAACGCGCGCAATGCCCTGGCTGCGGCCACCGCCGCACTGGCGGCCGGCGTTCCGCTGGCGGACGTGCGCGAAGGCCTGGGCGCTTTTCGCGGGATCAAGGGCCGCCTGCAGCGGCGTGGCGGACTGAATGGCTCGATTGTGCTCGACGATACCTATAACGCCAATCCGGATTCAGTGCGTGCCGGCATTGATGTGCTGGCGGCGACCATTGGCAAAAAGATTCTTGTTCTGGGCGATATGGGCGAAATCGGCGACATGACCGGCCAGTTCCACGACGAGGTGGGCGGTTATGCCAAGAGCCAGGGCGTTGACCAGCTGCTGGCTTTCGGTGATTGGTGCGCGCTGGCCGCGCACAACTTCGGCGTCGGTGGGCGGCATTTCAAGAAGATCGAAGACCTGATCGGCAGCCTGATCGGCGAGTTGACGCCAGAAACGACTGTGCTCATCAAGGGCTCGCGCTTCATGCGCATGGAGCGGGTGTCCGACGCCGTCATTGCATGGCAAGAGGAAGGGAGCCACTGATGCTGCTGATGCTGGCGCAATGGCTGGGACAGGACATACGCGGGTTCAACGTGTTCGGCTATATCACGTTGCGCACGGTACTGTCGGCGATGACGGCGCTGATCATTTCGTTCCTGGCCGGTCCGCGCGTGATCCGCTGGCTGGCCGCCAAGAAGATCGGTCAGGCCGTTCGTCAGGATGGTCCGCAGACACACCTCGTCAAGACCGGTACGCCGACCATGGGCGGCGTACTGATCCTGATCGCGATTGCAATTACGACGTTGCTGTGGGGCGACCTTGGCAACCGTTACGTGTGGGTCGTGCTGATCGTAACCCTGGGCTTCGGTGCCATCGGCTGGTATGACGATTGGAGAAAAGTGGTTTATCGCGACCCGAAAGGGCTGCCCAGCCGCTGGAAGTATTTCTGGCAATCGGTGCTCGGGCTGGCGGTGGCGGTTTATCTATCCTGGTCGTCGACGGTTCCCGCGCAGATGGAATTGATTGTTCCCTTCTTCAAGACCGTGACCTACCCGCTCGGCGCGATCGGCTTCATCACGCTGACCTATCTGGTCATCGTTGGCACCAGCAACGCGGTTAACCTGACCGACGGGCTCGACGGACTGGCCATCATGCCGACGGTGATGATCGCTGGTGCGCTGGCCATCTTTGCCTATGTTGCCGGTAGTGCGGTCTTCGCGAAATATCTGCTCATGCCCTACATTCCGGGCGCCGGTGAGCTGGCCATTTTCCTCGGAGCGATGGCTGGCGCCGGGCTGGGTTTCTTGTGGTTCAACGCCTATCCCGCCGAAGTATTCATGGGCGATGTCGGCGCACTGGCGCTAGGTGGAGCGCTCGGCACGGTGGCGGTGATCGTGCGCCAGGAAATCGTCCTCGCCGTCATGGGTGGCGTTTTTGTTGCCGAAACCCTGTCCGTGGCGGCACAGGTTCTTTACTTCAAGTATACCGGCGGCAAGCGAATTTTCCGCATGGCGCCACTGCATCACCACTACGAACTTGGCGGCTGGAAAGAAACCCAGGTTGTCGTCCGCTTCTGGATCATCACCATCATGCTGGTGCTGATCGGCCTTTCAACGCTGAAGATCCGCTGAAATGAATCTGCTCGGCAAACACGTTCTGGTTATCGGTCTCGGCGAGAGCGGGCTGGCCATGGCGCAATGGCTCGCTCGCCAAGGCGCCGTTGTGCGTGTGGCCGACACCCGCTTGCAGCCGCCCAATGTGGAGGCCCTGCGCGCTGCCGTGCCGCAGGCCGAACTGAAGTCCGGGCCGTTGGTGGCCGCAACATTTTCCAGGATTCATCTGATCGCCATCTCGCCCGGTATGCCGGTGCAGGAGCCGCAAGTACAGGTTGCCGTCGCGTGCGGCATACCGCTGGTTTCAGAAATCGAACTGTTTGCCTGGGCGGTGCACGAATTGATGCCACAGACAAAAATAATCGCCATCACCGGCAGCAACGGCAAGACGACAACGACGGCGCTGACCGCACATCTGCTCAATTCCGTTGGCATCCAGGCGATCGCCTGCGGCAACATCTCGCCATCGGCGCTCGATGCCCTGATGGCGGTCATCGACAGGCGGGCACCCGACAGCTCACTGCTCACAGCACACTCCGCTCCGGCGGTATGGGTTATCGAACTCTCCAGCTTCCAGCTTGAAACCACGCATACGCTCAAAGCCAACGCGGCTACCGTGCTCAATGTCAGTGAGGATCATCTCGATCGCTACAGCGGTATGGATGATTACGCGGCCGCCAAGGCGCGTGTCTTCAAAGGGCGAGGCGTGATGGTGCTCAACCGTGACGACGATCGCAGTCTCGGCGCCGGCCGCTGCGGTCGAAAAATGGTCACTTTCGGTCTCGACCCGGCACCACGATCGGTTGATTATGGTGTAGCCGATGGCTGGCTGGTGCGCGGCAATGAAAAGCTGGTCGCGCTCGGTGAGCTGAAACTGGCGGGCTTGCACAATGCCGCCAATGCCATGGCCGCGCTGGCCTTGTGCGAGGCAATCGGCGTTACGCCGCAAAGTCTGTTGCCGGCACTGAAAAAGTTTGCCGGCCTGGCCCATCGCGTCGAGTTCGTCGCAAAAATCAAGGGTGTCTCCTACTACGACGACTCCAAGGGAACCAATGTGGGCGCGACAGTGGCTGCGGTGCAGGGGATGGGCTGCAAGGTGGCGATCATCCTTGGTGGCGAAGGCAAGGCGCAGGACTTCACGCCGCTCGGCAGGGTGCTTGCCCAGCATGCCCGGGCGGTCGCCCTGATCGGGCGCGACGCCGGACTGATCGCTACGGCTTTAAAAGATTGTGGGATTCCCGTGCAGTGCTGTGCCGACATGGCCGAGGCGGTTCGCTGGTGCGCCGCGCAGACCCGAAGTGGCGATGCTGTTTTGCTGTCGCCGGCCTGTGCCAGTTTCGACATGTTCCGCGACTACGCCCATCGCGCCGCCGTGTTTATTGACGCCGTGCGCGTCCTGGAAAGGGAGGCGGCCTGATGTTGCAAGCGCTTGACACTCCCCGCCGGATGCCGGCAGAAGTCGATTTGACCCTCTTGTGGAGCGGCTTGATACTGCTGCTGATTGGCATGGTGATGGTTTATTCGGCGTCGATTGCCATTGCTGAAGTGGGGCGGTATACCGGCAATCATCCGAGCTATTTCCTCGTCCGCCACGGCGTATTCCTGGTTATCGGGCTGGTGGCCGCAGCGTTTGTTTTCCAGGTGCCGTTAGCCACCTGGCAACATCTGGCGCCCTGGCTTTTTGTCGCCGGCTTCGTGCTGCTGGCGCTGGTGCTGATTCCGGGTATCGGTCGTGATGTCAATGGCGCGCGCCGCTGGCTGTCGCTCGGCATCGTCAATCTGCAACCTTCCGAGTTGATGAAGCTGTTTGCCGTGCTGTACGCCGCCGACTACACGGTGCGCAAGATGCCGCACATGCATGACTTGAAGAAGGCTTTTCTGCCGATGGCCGGGGCCATGGTGGCGGTTGGCATGTTGCTGCTCAAGGAGCCGGATTTCGGTGCATTCGTCGTCATCATTTCGATCGCCATCGGCATTCTTTTCCTGGGCGGCATGCGCGCTCGTCTGTTTGCCATCCTGATTGTCGTGCTGGTGGCCGCCTTTGCCGTGCTGATCATCGTTTCTCCCTACCGGCGTGATCGCATCTTCGGATTCATGGATCCGTGGTCGGATGCCTTTGGTCGCGGTTATCAGCTTTCGCATGCGCTGATTGCTTTCGGGCGCGGCGAGTTGCTCGGTGTCGGGCTGGGCGCCAGCGTTGAGAAATTGTTTTACCTGCCGGAAGCGCATACCGATTTTCTGCTGGCGGTTATTGCCGAAGAGCTCGGCTTCATTGGCGTCGTGGTGGTCATCGTGCTGTTTGGCCTGCTCATCCAGCGCGCCTTTGCCATCGGCCGTCAGGCTGTGGCGCTCGATCGCCTGTATCCGGCTTTGGTAGCCCAGGGTATCGGCATCTGGATCGGCATTCAGAGTTTCATCAACATGGGCGTAAATATGGGCCTGTTGCCGACCAAGGGACTGACCCTGCCGCTGATGAGTTTTGGCGGTTCCGGAATCCTCGCCAACTGCGTCGCCCTGGCCATCCTGCTCAGGGTCGACTGGGAGAATCGTCAATTGATGCGCGGGGCGAAGTTATGAGTGATTCAGTGAACAGTCAGGAGTCGGGAGTCAGGCGTGGCATCGGTGCTGATCCGACCATCTCCGCGCGCCTCACGCCTCACGCTTCACGAACTTTGCTCATGATGGCTGGCGGTACCGGCGGCCACGTGTTCCCTGGTCTGGCTGTCGCCGATCTGCTCAAGAGCCGGGGCTGGAATGTGGTCTGGATGGGCAATCCGGACGGCATGGAGGCCAAACTGGTTCCCTCGCGTGGCTATGAAATGGCCTGGATGCGCTTCGGTGCGCTGCGCGGCAAGGGGCTGTTGCGCAAGCTGCTGCTCCCGCTGGCATTGCTCTCGGGCTTCTGGCAGGCGTTACGCGAGATTCGCCGCATCAAGCCGGATGTCGTGCTCGGTATGGGCGGTTATATCAGTTTCCCTGGCGGAATGATGGCCGTGTTGCTCGGTTACCCGCTGGTTGTGCACGAACAGAATTCGATTGCCGGCCTCGCCAACCGGGTGCTGTCAAAGCTCGCGTCGCGTATCGTTTGCGGTTTCCCGGAGGCCTTGCCCAAAGGCGAATGGGTTGGCAATCCGGTGCGTCCTGAAATCGCCGGGATGGCGGAACCCGCCGTACGTTTCGCCGAGCGTGCGGCTGACGAAACCTTGCCGCTCCATCTGCTGGTCCTCGGCGGCAGTCTGGGTGCCGCCGCAATCAATGAAATGGTGCCGCTGGGGCTGGGGTTGTTGCCAGCCGAAGAGCGCCCACAGGTGGTACATCAGGCCGGTGCAAAACATCTCAAACAGTTGCTGCACAATTACCAAACCGCCGGTGTACAGGCGCACTGCGTGGCTTTCATCGACGATATGGCCGGCGCCTACGAATGGGCCGATCTGGTGCTCTGCCGAGCGGGTGCGCTGACTGTTGCCGAACTGGCTGCGGCCGGTGTAGCAAGTATTCTGGTGCCTTTCCCATTCGCCGTCGATGACCATCAAACGTCCAATGCGAAATTTCTTTCCGCCGCCGGCGGTGCGTTTTTATTGCCGCAGAACGAAATGACGCCTGAATCGATCCGTCTGCTCCGCAACTATACGCGCGGCCAGTTGCTACAGATGGCCGAGCGTGCTCGCGCGATGGCCAGGCCGCAAGCAACGGTCGAAGTCGCCAGGGTGTGCGAGGAGGTGGTGAAATGAAACATAAAGTCAAAAACATCCATTTTGTCGGCATCGGTGGTTCGGGAATGAGTGGTATTGCCGAAGTGATGTTCAATCTTGGCTTCGGCGTCAGCGGTTCCGATCTGGCCGACAATGCAACGACCCGGCGCC
>JAYSZS010000091.1:0-5338 GCA_043737935.1 Propionivibrio sp.
GCCGTCAGGCGCGTTCGCTCGCCGGAATCGCGCCCCAGCTCGGCGCCCCAGGCCTGATAAGCGACACTGGCCAGCGAAAAGGCGAAATAGGTGAGCAGCATCGATCCCATCAGCCACAGCGGCGCACCGAGTTGCGGGGGGTGCAACAGAGCGAGCATGCCGATGGCCAGCAAGGGCAGCGCCAGCACGATCAGGCGCTGTCGTTTCGCTGTCCGGTCGCTCCAGCCACCGAGCAGCGGATCGATGCCGGCATCGGCCAGGCGCGCCGCCAGCAACAATCCGCCCAGCAGACTCAGGCTCATTCCCGCCGTTTCAGCGTAGAGGCGCGGTACATGCACATACACTGGCAGCGCCGCCATGGCCAGCGGCAGGCCGAGTGCGCCGTAGGCCAGTAGTTGGCGCCGGGACAAGGGTTCGACTTGCCGGGCAAGAACGCTCATCCTGGCGGTCGTTTGAGCAGCGCCGCGCGCACCGAGGGGCTGCGAGTTTCAGGATCGAGCCAGATGGCAAAAAAACGGCGGGCGAATTCCGCATCGGCTATTTCACCGCTGGCCTGCCCCCGATGATAGAAACTTGCGCCACGACCCGGATGGTGCACGCCGACGATGCTGTCGCCCACCTTCACATCGGGAAAGACACGCCTCAGATCGGTCGCCCAGCGCGCCAACTGTGCCTCGTCGGCGCCCAGCCGGCGCATTTCGTCGAGGCTGGACTGCACCAGACGCTCGCGCGGAATATCTCGCCGGTAGTCGAGTTGCAGCGCGATGGGCGCGTTGCTTGGCAAGTTTCCCGGCAAGTTTCCCGAATCGGCATCGGCACCGGCAACCCACAGCGTGGCGCGATATAGCGAAATTCCGAACCACGTCATCTCGCCGCTGCCCCACTGGCGCCAGCCCGGCTCACCCGCGCGTACGGCCTCCGGCAGCGCCTGTGCGCCGGCCGCAACGAACCAGGCCAGCAGGATCAGTTGTCTCATCATTGATGCGCCAGTTCGAACTGCATGACATCGGTACAGCCGCTGTTGAATCCGGCCTGGCAATAGGCGAGATAGAAACGCCATAGCCGTTGGAAGCGTTCATCGAAGCCCTGCGCTTCGATGGCCGGCCACTGCTGTTCGAATCTGGCCGACCATTCGGCCAGCGTGCGCGCATAGTCGCTACCGAAAGCAAAGACATCGCGTACCGACAGACCGGCTTTCGCCGCCTGCCGTTGAAAGGCCGAGGGGCTGGGCAGCATGCCTCCAGGGAAGACGTTCTGCTGGATGAAGTCGGTGCCGCGACGATAACGCGAGAACAGCTTGTCCTGGATGGTGATGCTCTGCACCACGGCGCGGCCTTCCGGCGCCAGCATGCGCTCCAGCGTCTTGAAATAGCTCGGCCACCAGCGCTCACCGACCGCCTCGAACATCTCGATCGAAACGATATGGTCGAACTTTTCACCGGCCAGGTCACGATAGTCGCACAGTGCGATTTTCACCGGGCCCTCCAGCCCGGCGCGCGCCATGCGCTGGCTGGCAAATTCGAGTTGCGCGCGCGATAGGGTCAAGCCAACGACATCGACACAGGCTTCACGCGCGGCGATTTCGGCAAAAGCACCCCAACCGCAGCCGATTTCCAGGATACGCTGCCCCGGGCGTGCATTGAGGCGGCGCAGGATGCGCCGATATTTGGCCAGTTGGGCAAACTCCATCGAGCGTTTTGCGTCGCCCGAGTATATGGCGCTTGAATAGCTCATTGTCGAATCGAGCCAGAGCCGGTAAAAATCGTTGCCCAGATCGTAGTGCGCCATGATGTTGCGACGCGATCCGCGCCGCGTATTGGCATTGAACAAATGACGAATGCGAGCCAGGAGCAGACTTGACCACTGCCCATAAACGGCGTGCGAGAGAACGTCGCGATTGTTGGCGAGCAAGGTCAGCAAACCGGCCAGATCCGGAGTATCCCACTCACCGTCGAGCCAGGCCTCGGCAAAACCTACATCGCCGCGCTCCAGAATGCGCTCGAAAACCGCCCAGTCGGTGATATGCAGCGTTACTGATGATCCGCCATTGCCGCAACATAAATGCGCACCATCCGGCAAGCGCACCTCCAGGGTTCCGTGACTGATTTTATCCAGCAAACTGATGACCGCCCGTGCACTGCGCGGGAGGCGGGTTACTGAAGCCGTGGCCGGCAGGGAGAGGGTATTTTGCATGACGTTCATCGCGTCGTTTCCTCCAGTGGTGGTTCGGGTTTGGTGAAGAAGGGCACGCGCTTGAGCCATAGCCTGAGCGCCTGCCAATGAATGCGCAGGACCACGCCAAAGGTCAGCAGTGGATAGCTGAAAAATGCCTTGAGCAAAGTCAGGATAGACAGTGGCCTGGCCTCACCGGAAAGTGCGGTATGCAGCAGATCGCCACCCGCGTCGCCATGATCGATACATGCCAGCCGCCATGACGGTGCATGGCCCGGCTCGGCTCTGGCGTAAAAGCGAAAGCGATAATGCCCGGCGATGGCCATGAACGGTGACACATGGAATACCTTGTCGCGTTCGATCACTTCGCCGTCGCCGATCGCTCGCCCGTCGGCATGGGCCAGCAGGTAATTGTGATGCTCGCCGAAGGTGTTGCTGACCTCGGCGAGCACGGCCATCAGCTGGCCCGAGCGATTCTGGCAATACCAGAAACTGACCGGATTAAAGACAAAACCGAGCACTCGCGGGAAGCACTGCAAGCTGATTTCGCCGTCAGCGTCGATACCGTTCTTGTCCAGCAGATCGCGTATCCACGGCAAGGGGTGCGAACCATCGCGCGCACCGTGATCGGCAAAGCGAAAACTGAACAGATTGAAGCGGTTCACCGAAAACAGTGCGCTCCCGACCTGTTCGATGCCCGACAGGGGCAACATGCAAAAGTATACCGGGTAGATGAAACGATGCGCCGCCGGTCTGAATCGACAGTGCATGACCTGACCGAAGAATAGCTGTGCGTCCGGGGTCATGCGGCCAGCTCGCCGAGCGATTCATGTTGCGCAGGCAGCGACGAGCCGGTCACCGGCACCTCGACCTCGGTACCCTGCCAGGGAGCCTTGCAGCCGAGCGCGTTGGCCACCTTTAATCCGGATTTCAGCCCATCCTCATGGAAGCCGTAACCCGTCCACGCGCCGCAGTACCACACGCCGTTCCGACCGGAAATTGAAGCCAACTGGCGCTGTGCGGCAATCGCCTGACCATCGAAGAGGGGGTGCGCGTAGTCGAATTCGGCAATCACCTTGTCGGCGGCCGGCAGGCGCTGAGGGTTCAGCGAAACCATCACCGGCGTCTTGAACGGCAAGGGCTGCAAACGGTTGATCAGGTAGGAGACGCTGACCGGATGATGGTTCAGTTGATCCTTGCTCGACAGATAATTCCATGCCGACCACAGTGCCGGATCGCGTGGCAGCAGCGCCGCATCGGTATGCAGCACCGCCCGGTTGGCCTGGTAGCGAATGGCACCCAGCAATCGGCGCTCCTGCGGCGATGCCGTATAGCCGAGAATCGTCCTCGCTTGATCGCTATGACATGCCAGAACAACCTGATCGAAACGCTCGAGCGTACCTGGCGTTGCCAGCAATAGACCTTTGGCATCACGCTGCACGCCAAGCACCGGCGTGTCGAGGTGGATGTTGTCGATTTGCCCGGCCAGTTTTTTCACATACTCGCGACCGCCACCTTGCACCGTGCGCCACAGCGGACGATCGAAGACCTGCAACAGACCGTGATTGCGACAGAAATATACGAAGGTGGCGAGCGGATAATCGAGCATCTGCCCGACCGGGCAGGACCAGATCGCCGCCCCCATCGGTAACAGATACCATTCGGCAAAGGATCGCGAATACGCTCCGGTGGCAAGAAAATCGCCAAGGGTAAGCTGTTCGTCCGGATGCCCCGCCAGCCAGGCGACGCTCTCGCGGTTGAAGCGCAGAATGTCGGCCAGCATGCGCCAGAAATCGGGGCGCAGCAGATTGCGCTTCTGCCCGAAAACGGTGGCCAGGCTGCTGCCCGACCACTCCAGATTGGGTTGTTCGAGGCTGACGGCAAAGGACATCTCGGTTTCCACACTGGCTACGTCGAGATGGGCAAAAAGCGCTGTCAGATTGGGGTAGGTCGCCGTGTTGAAGACCAGAAAGCCGGTATCGACCGGATGCGTAAGGCCATCGATCGTTACATCGACCGTGTTGGTATGCCCGCCGAGGCTGCGGCCCACCTCGTAAAGCGTCACCTCGTGCTTTTGCGAAAGCAGCCAGGCGCAGGCCAGACCCGATACGCCTGCACCGACGACGGCAATACGTTGCGCTCCGTGCATCACTCCCTCCTGTATAAACTTAAACCAATCTCAGCCATAGCCTTGGCAAGGCGATAAACATAAAAATTTGTTGGCTATGCATAAGCTGGCTGCTCCGGTTTTAAAATTCAGGCTAAATGTTGAAATTGTGTTGGGAAGAGACGAGTTTCATTTAATGTCCTAGACAAATTAAACATATGAAATTAATATACCGATCTGGATGCCTGTTGTCAACAATTTGTCCAGGACAATATGAATCATGAAGTCTTAATGAACATAGGCTCCGTGGAGCGGGATACCGGCCTCGGCAAGGACACCTTGCGTGTCTGGGAACGCCGTTACGGTTTCCCGCAACCGATTCGTGACGCCAACGGCAAACGCCTCTACACGGCCCAACAGGTAAAACACCTGCGCCTGATCAAACGCCTGATGGATCACGGACACCGCCCTGGTCGTCTGTTTTCCGCCAGTGAAAGCGAACTCCTTCTGCTCGCCGGGACAATCCAGTCGGCAGCACCCGATGAGCCGGCAGACGATCAGGGTGTCGTCGGACAAATCCTCACCCTGATCCGGTCACATGACGCCCAGGGGCTGCGCCAGGCGCTCAATCAGGCAATGATGCGGCAGGGCCTGCACCACTTCGTACTCGGCACCGTGGTACCGCTCAACCGGATGGTCGGCGAGGCCTGGATGCGCGGCGAACTTGAAATATTCGCCGAGCACCTGTATTCCGAGCAGATCAAATCGCTGCTGCGGCAGGCGATCGGCAGCCTGCCGGCCAGCAGCAGCGGACGACCACGCATCCTGCTCACCACCGTCCCGGAAGAACTGCATGTGCTTGGATTACTGATGGCCGAATGCCTGCTCAGCCTTGACGGCGCCACTTGTATCTCGCTGGGAACGCAAACACCGTTGTTCGACATCCTCCTGGCCGCCGCCGCCCACGAGGCCAATATTGTCGCCCTGTCGTTTTCGTCGGCCTTCCCTGCACGACAGATTTCTCCGCTGCTCAACCAGCTTCGCCAGATGCTGCCACCG
>JAYSZS010000092.1:0-2189 GCA_043737935.1 Propionivibrio sp.
GTAGTGAGCAGCGCCGCCATGAAAATTCGTGTCGATTGCATAATCAATATCTCCTCAAAGGTTAGGGTCACATCAAATTAGTGGGGGTTACCTATAGCACAAATCGTTTTGTAAACAAACAGTTTCTACGAAAATGCCAGGGTAGATTTGTTCTGACGCTCACTCATTTAATTACTGTCATTCCGGGCTTGACCCGGAATCCAGTTCGTCTATTAAAACAGTTTTACTAACCTCTTGATCGAATGTACAAATCTGGATTCCGGGCTTCGCCGGAATGAGCGCGAAGCCTGGCCTCGGGCCCCGACGGGTTTCTAGAACAAATTTACCGTGACGATAATGTACCCCTACTTGAGCTGCTCTCAGTGGGTTGTTGTGCACACTGCCATCAAAGGGTAGAAGCACGGCACGTGCCAGCCGGGAACGCCACCCCGCACGTCACCCCAAGCCCTTGTTTATTCAGCGCCATCGATAGCCACTCTTGATTATTCCGATCGATCGTTGCACAGGCTATGCACTCCGATGGTGCGCGTGCCCGGCTTGGGTTCGGTCAGGCTTCTGCAAGGCGGAATGGCTTCAACCGGGACGATCTCAGTGAGCTTCATCCCAGTTGCCGCCAACGCCGACTTCGACGAGTAGAGGCACGCGCAGCGTGGCCACCTGCGTCATGTGCGGCGGCAGTTCGCTGCGAACTCTGAGCAGCTCGTCGTCCGGCACTTCGAGTATGAGTTCATCATGAACCTGCATGACCAGGCGGGATTTGAGCTGCTCGGCGTCGATCCAGCCCTGCACGGCGATCATCGCCAGCTTGATCAGGTCGGCGGCGGTGCCCTGCATCGGCGCGTTAATCGCCGCCCGTTCTGCGCCCTGACGGCGCCCGGTCTGACTGGCGCGGATTTCCGGCAGCCACAGGCGACGGCCGAAAACGGTCTCGACAAAGCCATTCGTCCTGGCCGCATGGCGCGTGCTTTCCATGTAGCGGGCCACGCCAGGGTAGCGCGCGAAGTAGCGTTCGATGTAAGCCTGTGCCGCGCTGCGTTCGATGTCGAGCTGGCGGGCGAGGCCGAAGGCGCTCATGCCGTAGATCAAGCCGAAGTTGATGACCTTGGCGACGCGTCGCTGGTCGGGGCCGACTTCGATCGGCGTGATGCCAAAGATCTCGGCGGCGGTCGCGCAGTGTACATCCTCGCCCTGCGCGAAGGCTTCGAGCAGGCGCGGGTCTTGCGAGAGGTGCGCCATGATGCGCAACTCGATCTGAGAATAATCGGCAGAAACGAGGTGTCCGCCCGGCGGGGCGATAAACGCGGCGCGGATGCGCCGTCCTTCGGCCGTGCGCACCGGGATGTTTTGCAGGTTGGGATCGCTGGAGGCCAGCCGGCCGGTCACCGCGACGGCCTGTGCGTAGCTGGTGTGCACGCGCCCGGTCTGCGCGTTGACCATCTTCGGCAACTTGTCGGTGTAGGTTCCCTTGAGCTTGGCCAACTGGCGCGATTCAAGCAGCAGCTTGGGCAGCGGGTAGTCGAGCGCGAGTTCGGAGAGCACTTCCTCGTCGGTCGACGGGGTGCCCGAAGGCGTTTTTTTCCTCACCGGCAAGCCGAGCTTGACGAACAGGATTTCGGCGAGCTGTTTCGGTGAATTGACGTTGAAGGGCTGTCCGGCGGCCTCATGGGCAAGGGCTTCAAGCTCGAGCAGGCGCTGGCCGAGTTCATTGCTTTGCTGCGCCAGCAGGCCGCAGTCGATCAGCACGCCCGTCCGCTCCATGCGAAAGAGAATGTCGCGTACGGGGATTTCGATGTCCTTATAAACACTGGCCAGACCATCGTCTGCGCCGATCTGTGGATAAAGCACCTGGTGCAGGTGCAGGCACAGGTCGGAATCCTCGGCACCATATTCGGCGGCCTGGTCGAGCGCTACCTGATTGAAACCGATCTGGCTGGCGCCCTTGCCGCACAGCGCCTCGAAGGGAATCGTCACGAGGCCGAGGTGGCGCAGCGCCAACTGCCCGAGATCGTGGCCGCGCACGCCGTCCTGGCCCGATTCGAGGACGTAGGATTGCAGCAAGGTATCGTGGGCGACGCCGGCCAGCGCGATACCGTGGTTGGCCAGCACATGCTGGTCGTATTTGAGGTTCTGGCCGATCTTGGCGTGTTGCACCGATTCGAGCCAGGGTTTGAGGCGCGCCAGCACCTCCT
>JAYSZS010000093.1:0-2186 GCA_043737935.1 Propionivibrio sp.
CGGGCTGGCTGTTCTTTGATGAAGCCATGGATGTCACGCTGTTCCCGGAGATTCTTCAGCGTTTCCCGGACTTTGACCTGGTACGCTGGCACAGAACGGCGGTGGACGTTCTGCCCAGAACGATCAACAAATGGACCGGCTGTCAGTGGGTGATGGCGCAAACCGGCTTTCAGCCTCATCAGGCCATTGCTTTCGGCGATGGTTTGAATGATATCGAGATGCTCCAGGGGGTAGGTCTGAGTGTGGCGATGGATAATGGCCATCCCGCCTTGAAAGCCGTCGCCAATCTTATCGCTCCTGCCATGCACCAGGATGGGATTGCCAGAGTGCTGGATGAATTGGCTCGAACCAGGAGGGCTGGTTACGTCCGGCCCTAAGAATTAAAGTGCATGAATTGACGAGGGTGACGCAGACCAAAGGCGTGCTTGCAAACAAGCAAGGCCAACTTCTTTAGCGAATTCAGGAGTAACAATGACCACCAGGTTTCAGGAGCTTCTGGCCGCTTCCCCGGTGATTCTGGGCGAAGGCGCGGTGATCGAGAATTTACGTCGTATGGCCGACATCCAGCTCGATGAGCAGGTGGTCAATTCGGTGTTGATCTACCAGGAAAAAGGCCGGGCGGCCCAAGCGGCCATTTACCGTCAATACCTGGAAATCGGTCAGCGCTACCAGCGACTTCTACTGCTGTCCACGCCGACCTGGCGAGCTCTGGCCTATCTGATCAACTGTACCCATGTCTCGATCTTTCGCAGTGCCATGCGGCACGAAAGCAATTCATCGCCGCTGGTCCGGGAGCGGTTGATCAACCTGCTGGCCAACACCGCCGCCCTCAGCCCTGAAGAACTGGATGCCCGTCACCCGTTGGTCGAAGAGTCGCCGGAAACCTTCGGCAACAGCGTCTCCGCAGTGCACCGCGAATTCGGAATGAAGGTGCTGGGCGGGTGTTGCGGCACCGACCAAAGGCATATCGAATGTTTGGCAATGGGTCGGTCAGACAATCGGCAGCAGGCACTAACTAGACCCGGGGTAAATTTGTTCTAAAAACCCATCGTGGCCCGAGGTCAGGCTTCGCGCTCATTCCGGCGAAGGCCGGAATCCAGATTTGTACATCTGATCAAGAGGTTAGTAAAACAGTTTTGATAAACTCACTGGATTCCGGGTCAAGCCCGGAATGACGGTAATTCAATGAGTTAGCGTTAGAACAAATTTACCGTGACGCTAAACCGATGAGGTATTGACTTTCGCTGGCGGGCACCAAATACCCGTGAAAAAAGGGCCGGCATTCTGCGGAGCAATCAGCGTCTGCCCGCGCCGCAGCGCTCGGAGTGCTGTTTTTTCTCTGTGCATCCCGGCTGGCATTGAGGCGGATCTCGCTGAAATCGAACGCAACAAGCGGGTCATTGCTGAAAATCCTGGGGCGCAACCCGGGGCGAGAAACCGAAATCATCAATGCACTGATCGGTGAGCACGCCAGTGAGCGCAACTTTTTGCTGCCCGTTCTTGACGGTAAATTGGTCTCACCCGATGCCGTGGATAGCCTGGCACGATCCGATGACCTCAGGATTGCACTGTCGGCCATCAGAAATCCAAACTGCCGACCGGCAACGCTGGAGCGGATTCACCCAATCCTGTCCCGACTATTTTTTCCAGGCGCTGGCAGCCCATGCGTGCGCTGATAAAAAGTAAAAGCGTTATCACACCCTGCGCACTCAGAGATTGTGAAAAAATCAAAAATACGCACGCTAAGACGCAAAGGTGCAAAAATGCAAAGAATGCGCAAAGTTAACCCATGGTTTGTAAAGCATTCTTTGCGTCACCTAAGCCACTTTCGCCTCTGCGATGGGGTTAAAGCATTAATTCACAGCCTCTCCGCCCTGACGTGCGACTCATGTGCAGCCGCTGATTGTGGCGTAGACTTGGCGCTTTAACCCTCAGGAGCCTTGTCATGAAACTTTCCCTTGCCTTTATCCTTGCCGCACTGGTCTTCAGCAGTAACGCGTACAGTCAAAGGGCAGGTATTGCGAGCGGTGCTGGAGCAAACAGTTGCAGTGATTATTTGACGCATAGGCAGGTGCAGGAACACCAGCAACTGGAGCTTGCCTATGTGTCGTGGATCATGGGCTATTTGACCGGCTACAACATGATGTCGAGTCTGCCGCAGTTGAATTCGATGCCTGAATACAGTG
>JAYSZS010000094.1:0-11623 GCA_043737935.1 Propionivibrio sp.
GCCTTTGAAGGGCGCATCGAATCGCGGCTGTCGATCAGCACAGTGCGCTTCGGCATTCTCGACGCGGCGCAAATCCGCAACTATGTCGCCAGCGGCGAACCGCTGGACAAGGCCGGTGCTTACGCCATTCAGGGTCGCGCCGGGCTCTTTGTCGAGCATTTGGCCGGCAGCTATACCGGCGTGATGGGTTTGCCCCTGTTCGAGACCGGCGATTTGCTCAAGCGTTTCGCTTACCCTCTGTGATCGGCGCCAGCCCTGATTCACCGTGATCGAACCGATCTTCCTCTTTCCTGATAAACCATTTAAAGGGTTTGGATAGCAGGGTAAATTTGTTCTAACGCTAACTTATTGAATTACCGTCATTCCGGGCTTGACCCGGAATTCAGTGCGTTTATCAAAACTGTTTTACTAACATCTTGATCAGATGTACTAATCTGGATTTCGGCCTTCGCCGGAATGACGACGGGTTTTTAGAACAATTTACCGTGGTTTGGATAGGCTTCAACTTGATTTTCCAGTAAAGTTCAAAACGTAGTCATTAACTACGATCTGTACACGATTATTCCGGGATCTTGCTGCACAACCATGGGCAGATCGCTGCTGCTGGAAGGCGGAAAGTGTTGAAAACATTCTTTGGCAAAACTTTTGGCACTTCGGGGGCCACGAAACAAGTATTGGGTAAAGACGCCCCGATGAAGCCGGACCTCGATCGGATCAAAACGCTGATCGACTTTTTCCCGATTGGGAAAAAATTGCGTTATTACCCTGAATTCAAGCAGGAAATCGTTTTCGATACGCTGGTCGTCGCTTACTGCGTGAACGGAAATTTCGTCTACTCCAGCGAGGCGATCGATCGCGACTCCGATGGCAAGCCGACGCTGTTTCGTTCAGGCGATAACGAGCTGCGAACGCCAGTCTCGGCACTGAGGCTGTTCCAGATTCTCGTTCCGGATACGTCCGATCTTGAGATGAAGCTCGATTATCACCGCCGGGCGCAGATCGGCCGGGGAAAGCAATTCAACCCCGGCAATTGCATCTCGTTGATCTCCAATGCCGGGGGCAAAGGGGTATCGACGGTCGATACCGAGGTGGCACAACAGGTCGATATGCCGGATGGCCCTTACGCGCATTCCCTAATGATCCTGCTGACGCCGGATCTGACCTCACTGTCAGTCACCGATCAGCGCAAGAAGTCGCGCACGAAAATCAATGCGCCGGTGACCTTGTCCTTGCCGGAAGACAGCCTCTCCGGTGCCTGTACGATTGTCGACATAT
The DNA here is from genome assembly GCA_043737935.1 of Propionivibrio sp. GTDB lineage: Bacteria > Pseudomonadota > Gammaproteobacteria > Burkholderiales > Rhodocyclaceae > Propionivibrio. The sequence goes on from JAYSZS010000094.1 coordinate 1,276, forward strand.
CCGATGGCGAAGTTCGTATCCGTGTGCGTGAACGCGGAACAACGTTGCCCGCGATGCAAGGTGGCGACATCGTGTTCATTGAAACCGAACTTGGTGAGGCGGAGCGGCGTTACCTGATCAAGGGAACGGTCATTCGTCGTTCGACGGAGACCTGCGTGATTCACCTGGAGGGGCAGTTCAATGAAGGAAGATTCAGCAATTTCAGCCCGCTGGATCTTCTTGAGCTGAAGTCCGGTTTGCTCAAATTCGGCAAGTGAGCCGCGCCAGGGTTTGAACTACGTTTTTTTGGGTTCAAGCCATGTCGATATCAGTGCGGCCGCTTGTGCGGCGCCGGTCGGGCAGGGTTGCGTCGGTGCCGCTTGCTGCCATACCTTTTCGAGCGCCTCACGCAAATCTCCGCTTGTCAGCACTTCGTCACCGATCTCGCAGCAGCGGGCATTGATCTTCAGCCAGTCGATCAGACAGTCCTGCTCCGGCCAGTCGTTACGGCGCAGATAGAGCACCGGCGTGCCATTGCATGCGGCTTCGGTGAAGGTGCCGTAGCCGGGTTTGGTGAGCACGGCATCGACACTGCGCAACAGATCGGGGAAGGTCAGACCAAATGCTTCTAAAGAACTCACGTTGCCCTGTTCGATACCCCATTTCTCAGGAACCAGCCAGCGCACACCCAGGCTGCGCGGCCACTGCTCGACAGGCACTTGTTTGTCGACGCCGCCAAAAGCGATCAGAACGATTTTCTCATCGCTCCTGCAGGCCAGCCTCTCGCGTAGCGAGTTACGACAATCGCGGCCCAGTGCGGCAACCGGTGCGATGGCTTGGACACGGCATAGCTCGCTCATCGGCATCCCCGGCGTCAGTCGCAGAAAGCATTCGGCGCTGTTGTAGGCACCCAGAATCTCGCGGTGAATCGGTGCTGCCCACGCTTCGGCGCCAAAAAAATGGGCAAACAGATCCGCCCAGTTGAGCGAGCACATCGACAGCGAGGGAATGCCGGCCTGTGCCGCGCCTGCCAGCGGCAGGTAGGCCACGTCGCTGAGCACCAGATCGGGTTGCAGGCCAGCGAGCTGACCGGCTTCATCGGCGACACGCTGCGCCCAGTGGGTGTGTTGAGTGCGATAAGCGGCGGCGCTCGCGGCGGTGTCGATGCGCACAGCATCGAGCATGACGAAACCGAAGTCGCTGCGCTGCGCAATGTGGGTGAAATCACCGTGCACGCTGGCACGCAATTTTTCTGGCGGCAAGCCGCTACGCACGGTCAGGCTTAGTCCGGGTAACCGGCGCGTCAGTTCGTTGAGCACCGGCGCTGCCTGCGCCAAGTGGCCAAAGCCGTGTGCGGAAATGTCGACAAAAAGATGGGGCATCGTCGGCGATTCAGCGCGGGTGGTGCCATTCCTCAACATCATGCACCGAGGCACGGAGTTTTCGCATGGAACATCCTGCGACGAGGCTTTCCCCTGCGCTTTCCTTGCGTCTTGTTGGCTCTGTGGTAAATATTTTTCTGTTCACAATCTACTGCACAAAGCGCGCCAGCATCGCCCCCGGCAATTCGGCGGGCAGCGGAATCCACACCTTGTGGCCGTTGCCCGGCGCCACCCGGAGCAGGGTTCCGTCGGCCTTCTCCATGCGCTCGAGCGCAAGCTCGAAATTGCCCGAAGGATGAATGACCTCGATGCGATCGCCGACCGAGAAGCGGTTTTTGACCTCGATCTCGGCCAGGTGGCGCGACGAATCCCAGGCGATCACATCGCCGACGTAAAGACTGCGACCGGATTCGGAGTGGCCGCGCAGGTAGTTCTGCATTTCGTGTGCGTGGTGGCGCTGGTAAAAACCGTCGGTGTAGCCGCGATTGGCCAGACCTTCGAGTTCGCCCAGCAGTCCGGGATCGAAGGGACGACCGGCAACGGCATCGTCGATGGCACGGCGATAAACCTGCGCCGTGCGTGCAACGTAATACGGCGATTTGGTGCGGCCTTCGATCTTCAGCGAGTCGATGCCGATCCCCACCAGACGCTGCACGTGCTCGATGGCGCGCAGATCCTTCGAGTTCATGATATAGGTGCCGTGCTCGTCTTCCTCGATCGGCATCAGCTCGCCGGGGCGCTCCTTTTCTTCGAGCAGCCAGACTGTGCCTTCGCCGCCAGGTGCCACCGAGTTGCAGGCATGGACATCGCCGCCGGCGTCCTCCTCCCCGGCCTTGACCTGATAGTCCCAGCGACACGAGTTGGTACATGTACCCTGGTTCGGGTCGCGATGGTTGAAGTATCCGGAAAGCAGACAGCGGCCGGAATAGGCGATGCATAGCGCACCATGCACAAACACTTCGAGTTCGATGTCCGGGCATTCCTGGCGGATCTCGGCCACTTCGTCGAGCGACAGCTCGCGCGACAGGATGATGCGCGAAATGCCGAGCTTCTTCCAGAAACGAACCGCAGCAAAATTGACGGTATTGGCCTGCACCGACAGATGTACGGGCATTTCCGGCCAGGTTTCGCGAACCATGTCGATCAGACCGGGGTCGGCCATGATCAGCGCGTCGGGCTGGAGCGCCACCACCGGCGCCATGTCGGCGAGGTAGGTGCGTACCTTGGCGTTGTGCGGCAGCACGTTGCTGACCACATAAAACTTCTTGCCACCGGCATGCGCTTCGCCTATCGCGCGGCTCAGCATCTGCAGATTGCCGAATTCGTTATTGCGCACGCGCAGGCTGTAACGTGGCTGGCCGGCATAGACGGCGTCGGCAGCGAAGGCAAAGGCCGTGCGCATCATGGTCAGCGAACCGGCAGGGGCCAGCAACTCGGGGGCGGAAGTCATGGAAGCTTTGGTGAGGGAAAGGGTAGAAGGGGTAGAAGAAAGGGTAGAAGGGGTAGAATGATGCGAACCTGTAATTTTACCTGCGTTTTCCCGATCGCCTTCCCATGCCCGAAGAAATCCTGATCAATTTTACGCCACAGGAAACACGCGTCGCTGTCATGCATCAGGGCGTGGTGCAGGAACTGCACATCGAACGTACCGCCAGCCGCGGTCTGGTCGGCAATGTTTATAGCGGACGCGTAGTCCGCATTCTGCCTGGCATGCAATCGGCGTTCATTGAAGTCGGGCTGGAGCGAACCGCTTTCCTGCATGTGGCCGATATCTGGGAGCCCCGTCACAACGGGGATCCGGCGCGACCCATCGAACGTATCCTGTTCGAGGGGCAGACTCTGGTCGTACAGGTCATCAAGGACCCTATCGGCAGCAAGGGCGCACGCTTGTCGACCCAGATTTCGGTCGCCGGACGGATGCTCGTCTACCTGCCGCAGGATAAGCACATCGGCATTTCACAGCGCATCGAGAGCGAAGTCGAGCGCGAGGCGCTACGTGACAAGATCACCCGCCTGGTGCCGGCTGACGAGCCGGGTGGATTCATCGTGCGCACCATGGCCGAGAGTGCCGTGGAAGAAGAAATGGCCAACGACATCGACTATCTGCGCAAGATCTGGCGTGACCTGCAGACGCACTCGAAAACCTCCGCGCCCCCGGCGCTGCTTTATCAGGAGCTGTCCCTCGGCCAGCGCGTTCTGCGCGATTTCGTCAATGCGGAAACGGCGAGCATCGTCATCGACTCGCGCGAGAACTTCCAGAAATTGAGCACCTTTGCCGCCGAATTCATGCCGACGGTCGCGCCCTTGCTCAATCATTACATCGGTGATCGCCCGCTGTTCGACCTGCACGGCGTTGAAGAAGAAATACAGAAGGCACTGGCACGGCGCGTCGATCTCAAGTCGGGGGGTTACCTGATCTTCGACCAGACCGAGGCGATGACCACCGTCGACGTCAATACCGGCGGTTTTGTCGGCGTGCGCAACTTCGACGAAACGGTGTTCAAAACCAACCTTGAGGCGGCACAAACCATCGCCCGCCAATTGCGTTTGCGCAATCTCGGCGGCATCATCATCACCGACTTCATCGACATGGATAGCGAGGAACACAAGGGGGCCGTGCTTGCCGAGTTCAACAAGGCGCTGTCGCGCGACCACACACGGCTGACGGTCAATGGGTTCACGGCGCTCGGACTGGTCGAGATGACGCGCAAGCGCACGCGCGAATCGCTGGCGCATATTCTGTGCGAGGAGTGCCCCACCTGCCAGGGTCGTGGCGAGGTAAAAACAGCGCGCACCGTATGCTATGAAATTTTGCGCGAACTGTTGCATGAAGCCCGCCAGTTCAACGCCCGCGAGCTTCGCGTGCTCGGCAGTGTCGCCGTCATCGATGTTTTTCTCGACGAGGAGTCCCAGGGACTGGCGATGCTCTCCGACTTTATCGGCAAGCCGATTTCGCTGCAGGCCGAACCCAGTTACATGCAGGAGCAGTACGATATTGTTTTGATGTGAAGGCAGTGTTCACCGGCTGCAATCAGCCGGGGCGGCTGATTTCATAAACAAGAAATTGCCAAAAAAAATTAACGCGAGAATGATGAATGAAAACCAATCTGCCGGTTACGCAAACGGAAGCTCCATTCCCGAAGGGTCACTACATTGTTTCTCGCACCGACCTCAAGGGAATCATCACCTACGTTAACGAGACCTTCGTCAAGATCAGTGGTTTTACACGCGAAGAACTGATCGGCAAGAATCACAATATGGTTCGTCACCCGGATATGCCGCCCGCTGCCTATGCGTGGTTGTGGGATACCGTCACGGCCGGACGTCCCTGGCGTGGTATTGTCAAGAACCGGTGCAAGAACGGTGACTTCTACTGGGTTGTTGCGCTGATTGTGCCGGTGTTCAAGAGTGGCGGGATAGTCGGTTACATGTCTGTACGTACCGAGCCGACCCGACAGCAGGTCACCGCAGCCGAGACCTTCTACCAGCAGTTGAAAGAGGACAAGGCGGCCATTCCGAAGACAGCCTTGTGGAAACGCCTGTCACTGAAAGTCAAACTCAAAGGACTGGTATTCGTGCTGCTCGGCTTGCAGATCTTCGGCGGGATGGTCTATCAGTTCGGTTCGTCGTTCGGCTTGTCGCCAGATTCAATCGGCTGGGTTCTTCGCTCGCTCATCCTTGCAAGTAGCGTTGCCAGCGTTTTTTTGCTGGTGATACAAAGTCAGATGCTGACCATCGTTGCCCGAATCATTGCTCGTCTCGACAACATCGCGCAGGGCGACCTGACCGACGAAATCCCATTAACCCGAGAGGATGAACTGGGCAAGCTCAACGACGCGCTGATCACCATGCAAACCCATCTCAAGGCGATGATGGCCGAAATTGCCGAGTCTGCCGAACTGATGGGAGACAGTGCGGATGCCCTGAGCGTCGAGATGGAAAATACGCGCAAGGTGACAGGTAATCAGTCCGATGCTCTGAGCTGCATCGCCTCGGCAGTCGAACAACTGGTAGTCTCGGTCAACGAGATTGCTGACAGTGCACAACAGGCGTCGCAGGCCGTGCAGTCCTCTCACACGCTGCTCGAACAAGCCACCTGGAGCATGGATGAAAGCCAGGCAGCAACGGCGAATGTCGTGACCACCGTCGATGGCGCTGGAAAGACCATGACAGAGTTATCCCGTTCCATCCTGGCGATTGATCGCGTCAGTCAGGTTATTCGCGGCATTTCCGAGCAGACCAATTTACTAGCCTTGAACGCGGCCATCGAGGCAGCACGTGCGGGTGAAGCGGGGCGCGGCTTTGCCGTGGTGGCCGATGAAGTCAGAAAACTGGCTGAGCAGGCCAGAAAGCAGACAGGGGAAATTACGGCGAGTGTTGAGGAGATTCAAAGGGTCACAGAACTTGCCCTGAGCACCATGGCAGCGGCCGGAACACAAGTTGCCAGTACGGATGCGGCGATGCAGGTGGCGCGTACCGGGTTGCAATTGGTGGCTCACCACGGCGAACAGGTCGCCTCAATCTCTCGGCATATTGCCGACGGAACGCGGCAGCAATCGGCCGCCGGGAATGAAATCGCGAGCCAGGTTGAGGGTATTGTCGGAGGAATCGAGCGAACGAGCGCTGTAATTTTTGAAGTAACCGAAAGAAGCAATCAGATGAAAGAAGGTTCTTCGCGCTTGCGGCAATTGATTGCCTACTTCCGCTTCATTCGTTGAGTCGGGTACTGCCAGTCAACCTGAGGCCAAGTTATGCAAACCTTTGTTTGGGGTGAAGAGTTTTATACCGGTATCGACATGGTCGATGAGCAGCACCACGCCCTGGTCGATCTGTTCAACGGGCTGAGTGCATCACTGACGGAAAGGGAAGGCGCGGGCGAAGCCGCCGTTCAGCTCGCTTATGCGCAATTGATCGACTATACGAACTTTCACTTTTCCGCTGAGGAAGACCTTATGCGGCGCGTCAGTGTCGATCAGCGTCATACCTCGCTGCACCAAAGGCTGCATGAGGATTTCTTCGAGCAGGTGCGCGCCATGTGGAGTTCCCGTTCGGCACTGAGCAATCCGGCCGAATTTTTTCTGTCCTTTCTAACCTCCTGGCTGTGTTTGCACGTTCTCGGTGTTGATCAATCGCTGGCACGCCAGATTAATCTGATAAAAAGCGGCAAGACGCCAGAAATGGCGTTTGAAATGGAACTGCTCAGGCCACGGGACAAGAGTGCCGAGGCCATGATCAAGGCGCTGCGAAACACTTACCAGGTGGTATCCCGGCTGAGTCTCGACTTGATTTCGGCTAACCACTTACTTGAAGAACGGGTTGCCGCACGAACTGCCGAGTTGCAACAGGCCAACGCGGCACTGATTCTGGCCAATCAGAAACTTGAAGTTTATTCGCAGACCGATGGTTTGCTCGGTATTGCCAACCGCAAGTATTTTGACACTCGTCTGAAAGCTGAATGGAATCGTGCGATTCGCGAGCAACACCCGGTCGGCATGCTGATGATCGATGTCGATTTTTTCAAACTTTACAATGACTTTTATGGGCATCCGTCCGGTGACGCCTGCCTGCAGTCCGTGGCCCATGCCGTCAGTGGAAAGATGTTGCGGCCGCTGGACCTGCTGGCGCGCTATGGCGGTGAGGAATTCGTCGTGGTGCTGCCCAATACCTCGTCTCAGGGTGCCTACAAAGTAGCGCTCAGTATCTGCCAGGCGGTGTCCGAACTGCACATTCCGCACGCGGCATCGACCGTGACCGATCACATTACGATCAGCATCGGCGTTGCTTCACTGTTGCCCGACCCGCAATCGACGGCCGATCAGGCGCTGAAGGCGGCCGATCAAGCGCTTTACAATGCCAAGCAGCAGGGTCGCAACCGAGTCTGTCTGGCCTTTGAACTCAAGGCCAGACAGGTCCCGGTCCACGGACAAAAACCCGCTACCGGGCTGCCGCGAAGGTGATCTTACGGGGTAGCCAAGGTTTCGGCGAGCGTCGGGTTACGAGCGCAGGAAATGCAGAGCGGTTACGCCATCACGACTTGATCGTTCTAAAGTTCTCTCCACCAGATCAAGGAGTAAAGCATGGAAAAAGGACGTTATCTCAAGCACCATTCAACGAAGGTAGCCGGCGCAAACAAGAGCGGAGTGCGCAGGGGCCAAGGCTATCTGCTCGCGCTCGGTCTGGTGGTTGGTCTTGGACTGGCGGTTCCGGCGGTTTCGGCGCAGACCATCATTGACGAATGGTCCAGCGTGAAGGCGCCACCCGCACCCGAGTTGAAGGCGGTGACCATCGACCCAAAAACCACCGCCTTGCTGATGCTCGATTTTGTCACTCCGAACTGTACGCAACGTCCACGCTGCATGGCCTCGCTGTCGGCGGTAAAAAAACTGCTCGGCGAAGCGCGCGCCAGGGGCTTGCTGATCGTCTATGCCACCGGCCCTACCGGAAAGCGTGCCGACACGCTGGCTGAGCTTGCGCCGAAAGACAGCGAGTCGGTGGTATCGACGGGCGTCGACAAGTTTTTCAACACCGAGCTCGAAAGGATCCTCAAGGAGGGCGGCATCCAGACGGTCATTGCCATCGGCACGGCAGCGCACGGGGCGGTGCTGTACACGGCAAGCGGCGCCGCCCTGCGCGGCCTGAAGGTCATCGTCCCGGTCGACGGCATGTCAGACAACCCTTACAGCGAGCAATATACCGCCTGGCATCTGACCAATGCGCCGCTCGTTTCGCGCAACGTCACGCTGACGAAATTCGATCTGATTAAATTCCGATCCGCAACCTGATGGCATCAAGCCGCTGATTGGCAAAGTCCGGCACTTTTGCCTTCAGTCCCCATGCCAGTGAGGGTTGTTGAAGGTCGGCATGACCCGCGCGATATCGTCGGTGAAATTCCACCGATTTTCGGGTGGACATGCAGGCCGGGCCATTTATACTTCTTCGCATGCAGATTCGTACCCTAATTGCTTCCTGGCTGATAATTCTCTTGGCCGCCTGCGGTAGCACGCCGCCGGCGCCCGAGCCGAGCCAGCGCTCCACGTACAGTGAGAAGGGCAATGAAGTGAGCTTGTTCGCTCTCGGCCTGATCGATACCGGCTACCGCTTCGGCGGGAAAAATCCGGAGGCCGGGCTCGATTGCAGCGGCATGGTGGCCTACGTTTACAAGCAGGCTGTTGGCTTGCAGATCGGCGGCAGCGCCGCCGACATTGCCCGCCAGGGTCGCCCGGTCGAGCGCCGCAGCCTGCGCCCCGGCGATCTCGTTTTCTTCAACACGCGCAACGCACCCTTCTCGCACGTTGGCGTATTCATCGGCGACCAGCGTTTTGTTCATGCGCCCTCAAGCAACGGGCGGGTACGCATCGACCTGCTGAATGCCAGCTACTACGCACAACGCTACGAGGCGGCGCGCAGCTACTTTGACTGAGAGGCTGTGAAAAAATCATCACAATCTCACGCTCGTCACCCCGACGGACGCCGGGGTCCAGCTCGTTTATCTGATTGATTGATTGATGGATATCAGAGGAAGGCACTGGATTCCGGCTTTGGCCGGAATGACGACTTGGGAGGTGTTTATCCATTCATTCACAGCCTCCGAGCGGTTTTCTTCACCAGGTCAATTACCTGAGCTCGACCCTTCCCTCGCTGACCCGTACCCGGTCGCCCTGGCGCACGGTCGACTTGTCATCCTGTTCGAAGAAAGCCCAGGCCACGTCGTCGTAGCGTAGCGTTACGAGTTAGATGGTCGAAACGGGTCACCGGTGTACGTGCTTATTTGACGACATCATAACTGCCGATGATTGGCGTCGTGGCCATGACCGGGCTTCCCTGCGGCGGCGTGTTCTGCCGTTGCCGCAGCTCGCTTAGCGCCAGTGCGCTGGCCGGCAGGGCAAGGAAAAGCCACAGGAAGGCCAGAGTTTTTTGCTGCTCTTTTACGTTATCATCCTTAGTATTTTTTTTGAATGTGCCGACGCCTTGCGCGACGGGTTCAGGGTTTTATTTCAGGCTGTCATAGTAGCATTCACCGGAAAATTGCACCCCATGCTGCCGAACTTTCCCATCCGCTATGTCGAACCGGTATTCCGGCCGCCCAGTGAAGCACAATCGCTGATCCTGCCGGTGACCGACGGCTGCTCGTGGAACCAATGCACCTTTTGCGAAATGTACACCGCACCGCAAAAGGCCTTTCGTGCGCGCGACGAAAGCGAGGTACTGGACAGCATCCGGCGCAGCGGCGAACAGTACGCCGGTGAAATTCGCCGCATCTTCCTGGCCGACGGTGACGCGCTGGTGCTATCGACACGGCGTCTGCTCACGGTACTGCAAGCGATTCGCCAGCACCTGCCGACCGTGCGTCGCGTGTCAACCTACTGCCTGCCACGCAATCTGCGCAAGAAAAACGTCGATGAGCTGCGCGAGTTGGCCGCGGCCGGACTCTCCATGGCCTATGTCGGTGCCGAGTCGGGCGACAACGCGGTGCTCGAGCACGTAGCCAAGGGCGAAACCTATGAAACCACCCGTGACGCGCTCGACAAACTCGGTGCCGCCGGGATTACCCGCTCGGTGATGATTCTCAACGGGCTGGGCGGGCCACAGCTTTCGGCACAGCATGCCGACAACTCGGCACGCCTGCTCAACGCCACGCAGCCGGAGTATGCATCGACCCTGGTCGTCAGCTTCCCGATGGGTGAAGAGCGCTTCCGAAAAGGCTTTCCGGGTTGGCGTGCGCTCACACAGGATGAATTGTTCAAGGAGATGGAGCGCTTCCTGACCGGGCTGGAGCTGACCCGCACCGTCTTTCGCAGCGACCACGCGTCGAACTGGCTGGTGCTCAAGGGAACGCTCGGCGCCGACAAGGAACGTCTGCTGCAACAGATTCGCCTGGCCATTACACAGCCGGAAGCGGCGCATTTGCGCCCGGCGTGGGCGCGAGGACTGTAGCCCCGATTGTGGTAATCATCCCGAATGTAGCGCGTTTTCGGGATTATCCGGCG
>JAYSZS010000095.1:0-2182 GCA_043737935.1 Propionivibrio sp.
TTGAATGCGTGTCGATTGATTATAAGGGCATGAATGCCTGATCACGAAGCGATCGACGTATTGGTCGGGTTACGCTAACGCTAACCCGACCGGCTCAAACCGTACCCCTGCTCGTCCATATCATGCAACGTCGAGCAAATCATGCGTCAGCGACTATCGATAACCATGGTCAGCGCAATATCGCCGGTACGCGATGGGCCGGAAACGAAATTGACGGCGTGCGGCAGTTCGCCATGCTCGGCGCCGGCAGGCCATTGGCCGTCAGATAGCGGGCAATGACCGCCGGCACCTGCGCCAGGCTGGTGACCCTGTCGAGCGTCAAGTACATCGCCAGCCAGCGCTGGCAGAAGCGCTGCGTCAAATCACCCGCAAGCCGCTGACGCGAGTTCTATGCCCGCGCACAGAGGTAGTCGAGCGCCGTTCGCCGCCGGGTGTCGACCAGGATCGTGCGCCAGTCCGATTGAATGCGAGCCAGAATCTGATCACGCGAAGCTGGTCCGGTCATGCGAATAACAGGCTGACGCCATCGAGCGCACGCAGTCCGTCCACCGCCGCCTCGGCGCCATGCAGGATGCTGAAAATGCCACCGGGGAAGGCGCAACGAGCGGTCAGTTCAGCCAGCGCGAATATCGCCGATGGCATTTCCGGGTTCGGCTTGATGACGACGACCGCACCCGCCATCAAGGCCGGGACCGCAAGCAGCAGCGGGTCGAGCAGAGGCGCTGACGCATTAACGACAATACCCACCACTCCCGCCGCAACCGTAGCCTTAATGGTCAAACTGCCGCATAACAGGGCCACTGCCTTGCCCACTTCGGCCTCGGCCGCAGGTGTTTCCTTGCCGGTTTCTTCAACAATCAGCCGCGCGAAATGCCCGACGTAGCCGGCCAGCGCTTCACCCACGGCAGCCAGCAAGGCGGCGCGCGCCGTTGCGGGCTGTGCGCACCACAGCGGCAGCGCGGCGTGCGCGGCCTCGACGGCTTTTTGCGCCTCAGCGGCGCCGCACAGCGGAGTGCGCCGCAAGACTTCGCGGCTGACCGGGTTACGGACATTCTGAAAAGCCGGAGCCAGCGTCAGGTAAGCGTGCCCATTGATCCACAAGGGGATGGCCAGCGGGTCGTCGGTTTGCAGCATGAGGTTCCTTTGCATTGAGTTCGGTATTGACTGGCGTATGAATAACGAAAAGTCCGGCCCTGAGGCGCCGGGAAATCGCGGCCTTTGCTCAGCCCGAGGCGACAGCGAGACGATCAATGCGATCACGGCCACCCGCCTGCCAGGCCAGATAACGCCGAGCGATTCTTGTCGCCAAAGCATAGCAACCCGGCCTCTTGACAAGCCACGCCCAAGCCTTTAGCAGCGCGCGCTCCCGCAAGGGACGCAAACCCTGGGCCGTCTGCTTCTCGCGCAGCGTGAACAGCAGTTCGGGCAGAGGGAATCCGTACCGGACACACGACGCCACACTGGTTGCAAAGCGTCGATGCCTCCGGCAGTTCGAGTGCCTTTTCGAGCCGGTCAGCATGGGAGTCAGTATCGAATCCATCGGCCCCGGATAAACCCAGCCGTAGGCTTGCCCCCAATACTCTGATACACCGGGCAGTGGTTCATGCACGCCGCGCAATTGATGCAATACAGCATCGGCGGCATGTCGCTGCCGAGCAGCCCGGCACGGCCGTTATCGATCAGAATGAACACCCAGTGTTGCGGGCCATCCGTATCGGCCCGATCCCTGGTTCCGCCAAGCAGGAACTCATAGTTTGAAATCGAATGACCAGTCGCTGATCGCGTTAGCAAACGTAGCAGGGTAGCCGGATCTTTCAATGTCGGCACAATCTTTTCTATCCCGGTGTCGACCACATGCACCCTCGACAGCGTCGTCGCCAATCGCGCTTTGCCTTCATTGGTCACCAGCGCCACACTGCCGCTTTCGGCGATCAGGAAGTTGCCACCGGTGAAGACCATCTCCGTACCAAAAAAATGCTTGCGCAATACCTTGCGCACCTCGCGCGCGAGTTCAGGAATCCCGGTCTTGCGTGGCGTGTGGTGTGTCCTGGCGAACAGATCGGCAACCTCGTCAAGGTTCTTTTGCATGCGGGTGCGATGATGTGCGAAGACGCTCCATTGCCGGCAATCTGCAGGATGTATTCGCTCAGAACGGTTTCAACCGCTCGGATGCTGGCAACTG
>JAYSZS010000096.1:0-2182 GCA_043737935.1 Propionivibrio sp.
CGCCCGACCTCGGGCAGAAATGGGCGCGTGATCAGGCTTGGCCCGATGAGCATTACGTTGCTGGTTTGCGCGGTGCAGGGGCTCCTGTTGGCGGGGCTAACCTGCCGCTCGTAGCACCTGTTCAATTCGTTGAAATCGTCGAAGGGTTATCATGGTGTCAGCTCGCCAGATGTTGGGTGGCGTCGACACGAGCCCCATTCCGACTGGACAGCCGTCCGCCCTGGCAACTTTACGGCCCAATTCATCGCTGATTCAGTTAATGCCGCCCGTGCAGCAGCGTGTTAATGTTAGTCGAAAAGCCCAGAAAAGTCAAAGATTTGCCTAGCTAACCTCCATTTGCGATTTCCTCAAAAGAATGCTATTGTGAGAATCACAAAAAGACGCGCGTGAAAGTTCGAGACCTTGAAAGACTGTTGATTGAGAGTGGCGTGGGCGCTGCTAAGATCGATGCGGTCACCCGCCGGCTTCGGGACGCCGGGAGTCTCCCCAAGGGTGGCCGGGGCGTAAACGCTCCCGACATCGGCGCTGTTGAAGCTGCCGCTATTCTTTTGGCGGTTGCCGGATCAACGAAGGGTGTTGAAGCGGACACTCGACTTGCGAAGATTCAGTCGCTCCCCCCGCTGAATGACCCGGGCGGACGTCGGCTCCTAGAAGCCGTCACCGAAGTATTGCGGGATCCGGAGCAGTTGGACCGAGTGCGTGCAATCCGAGTGAGTCGAACGGCCCGACGCGCCGTTTTTATTTACGACGACGATCCGGCTGCCGAGTTTAGGTTCCCGGAACGTGAACCACGGCCCGATAGATTCTATGTGGAAGGAGTTATACCGGCGGGTCTGCTGAAGCGCATCAGCGATGCGCTGCATGAGACCCACGTTGAAGCGAAGCGAGGGAGCTCAGCCCAATCCCGTGGTGAGAAATCAGGCGCGAACGGCCGATGATCCCGCCAGCCCCTGTCCGCGCGGAAAAACTCGACTTGGCAGGCTTGCTTCGGCGCATCGATCGCAAGCTCGACATCCGGCGAGGCCTGACCCTCTCATACGACGATCTGGCGCTTATTGTCGCGAGCGGCGCCTATGCGGCCCTTCAGCATGCAAATCTTCAACAACTGGAAATGCAATGCCAAAAACACGTCGACCGAAGCCGCTTTACCGACGAGGAGATTTCTCACTCCTCCCACGGGATGGGCGGAACCTCGAAATCATCTGGTATGACAGAGACCTGCGACGCGAACGCAGCATTAGCGCGGGCACAACGAACCTTGATGCCGGCAAGATCGCGCTCGACAAGCAGTACCTTCTTGCGACCGGAGGGGATTATGCCCCGCCGGTAACCCGAACGAGCCCGTTCGTGAGTTCCGTCATCGCTGATTATCAGCTCGCACATGGCGCGCAGCAGATCAGCGCTGACGCCATCCGGCATCGCCTGGCTCATCTGGCCGCGTACATTGCCACGTTGTCCAATAAAGCGGTGCGGTGCGACACGGTTGACGAGAGATGGATTGGCAAGTTCAGGACCTGGCTCGCGAGGCAGCCAATTCCGGGCACCGCGAGGCAACGAGCACCGTCCACGATCGAAAACAGCGTTGTGCAGCTACAAGCCGCCATCCGTTGGGCCCGCCAGGTGCCGAACTTTAAACCGATCCCGTTAACGGATGTAACTCGCTCGCCGTCCTACCGGGCAGACGTCGCTACCCTGGCGGCGATGTTCCGCTACTGCATTGAGCCGCTCGCCCGCACGGACAAAGAGCGGCGAAAAATTATTGAGGCTCGAGCAAACCTCCTCGCCTTTCTGCGTCTAAGTGTGGCCACTTGGGGACGCCCCGATGCCATCATGGATGCTTCCACCGACCCAAGTCGCGGTCAATGGAACGCCCAGGTGCGCGTCTTCAATCTCAACCCCGTGGGCCGACGGCAGACAAAGAAACGGCGCGCCATGGTGCCAGTGCCCGAGTGCATCGGAGCGTGGCTGGACACAATCAATGGACCGGTCTGCCCAAAGGAACTGAGCAAAGCTACTTGGCGACGGATGCAGGCCGAGCTCAACATTCCGTTCGACGGACAAGGGGGAATGAAGCTCATCCGGCGATCGGTTTCGACTCTCGCGCGCAGGCAACTTGGTGAGGAAAACTGGGTCCAAGGCCGTCTTATGTTAGGTCACGTCCCTCTCACAGTGAGCGACATCT
>JAYSZS010000097.1:0-11560 GCA_043737935.1 Propionivibrio sp.
AGAACAATCATTCTATCAATCCTTGGGTCAGCCACCTCCTTCTCGCCTCAAATTCAAACGCTTACGCCACTGACTTCAACGTCATCGGGCTAAAGTAAGTGCCATTCGGGTTGGCTGGCTTCCTGAAAACCTGCTCGGAGAACGCCTATTGGCGGTTTTCCCAGCAAAGGTTATTGATATTTAATCGCATTTCAATCCTCAGTCTTTTACCCGCCTCCGACCCGAAGATTTAATCGAGCCCTTGATTTTCTTTGTACTTAACCATGAATATTCGCTTACCTCCAACCTGGGGATGGATACAATATTCGCTACCGTTGCTCAATCTGCAGTAGAGAAAATGAATATCCTTTGGCGGTTTCATGAGTGGTCGGAAAAAAACATCTGGAACATGCTAAGCAAAAAACTGATGAGCATCCTCCTCCTGTTCTTCATTAATTTGGTGTACCTCGGTATCTATATTTCTGTAAAAGGCTCGGTTCTGGAAACGCTGGGTAGCGTGGGCGCCAATGCCGAAGCAGTCCGGGTCATCGCATCGGCGTTTGATCAAGGATTGATGTGGTCGACCATTGTGACCGGCGTTGCATTGGCCTGAATCATTCTGCAGATCGCCTACCTGCGTTACCTCATCGTCCGTCCGGTCAAGAATATGGCGCGCGTCTTTGACGAGATCGCGACCGGTCAGGGTGATTTTTCACGCGATCTGCCAACGACAACTCATGATGAATATCGCGATCTGGCACTTTCATACAACCGTTTCGCCGACAGGATGTGGGAAATCATTGGCGAAGTGCGCAAGATGCGCGTTAACATTGCGCGAAGCGGCAGTCATGCGCAAGAGCGTCGGTGAGACCTCGACCCGCGCAACGCGTCAGGGCGAGTTGACGGAGGCGGTGTTCACTGCCAGCAACGAGGCAACAGAAGCGATCAACGAGGTATCTTCATCGACCGAACGTATCTCTCAGTCGACTGAAGTGAACCTCGGGAAGGCGAAGGCATCATTGCAGGAAATGCTCGAAGTCGTTGTCAGGGTGCAGTCCGTCAGTGAAAAACTAGCGCGTTTCAACGATACCGTTGCCCATCTCAGCCAGCGATCTGACAGCATTCGCAACATGGCGGCTCTGATTCGGGACGTTGCCGACCAGACCAATCTGCTGGCCTTGAACGCTGCCATCAAGGCGGCGCGAGCCGGTGAAATGGGACGTGGCTTTGCCGTGGTCGCCGATGAGGTACGCAAGCTGGCCGAGCGCGTCAATCATTCTGCGCTGGAGATCACGCAAAGTGTGACGGGGATGATTTCTCTGGTGAAAAACACACAAAGCGAGAATGACATAATTAACGACGATATCCACCAGACGCGCGAAGTGGTCGAAAGGTCATCCGAACAGTTTCGACTGATGGTCGGCGATTTTGAAGGAACCAGCGAGCAATTAATCTAGATTGTCACAGCAATGGAACAACTGACCGCAACCAACGCGCAGGTGCATGAGAATATGCATCTGGTTCATGCCCTTTCGGGTGAGGTTGCGCAGAGCATGGCCCGTTCCGAACAATCCAGCAGGGCTGTCAGGTGCGACCGAATCGGTTCAGGAACTGGTCTCCAGCGTCAAGATCGGCCGCGGTGTGTTCGACTACAACGTGGATTTTGTGCGCAAGTTTCGGGACGAGTTGCAGAGCCAACTTGAGAACATGCGCAAGCGCGGGGTCATGTTATGGACCGTAACTACCGGCCGATTGTTTCGCCGAAGACCAACCCTCAGAAATTTACGGTGTCCTACGACCAGGCGTGTGTTCAAGAGTGCCAGGGATTACTTGATTTGGCGCTTACGACGATCAAGGGTGGCGTTTACGCGGTGGGTGATAATATTAATGTCTACCTGGTGGCTCACAGCACAGGGTCCTGCTGGAGGGGTAATTGGCATCTTTTATGCCTTGAAGGTATTCATTTATGCCCGCAGGTAAAGTAGAACAAACCTGATCGCGATTCCTCCACATGAGCCACTACCGTTCTTCGCCTCAAGAATAGAATTGCCCCGAAGTCCACGCCAATCAACGATCTACAAGCCCGAACCCTGAAGTGCTGGTTTTATAATGACTGCTCAGCCTGCCTCATTGCTGAACGCCATGGGTAACGCCTTTCAGAGGAACTGGTTACGTTCAGACAACAAGATCCACACCTGAAACGGCCCTTTGGCGTTGCGGGTCAGTAGACGGCCAGCGGGTAAGATCCAAGAACTTTGAGATACGCCGCCCGACGCCCCAACTCCTTGAGCGCGGCATGCATGGCCGGTTCGTCGCGATGGCCTTCGATATCGACGAAAAAAACATACTCCCAGAGCGTGTGGCGAGCCGGACGGGATTCGAGGCGGGTCAGCGAGACACCCGCGTCAGAGAACGGGGCAAGCAGGTTGCTGAGAGCGCCCGTCCGGTTGTGTGCGGACATGATCAGCGAAGTCTTGTCGCGCCCCGATGCATCTGCTTCTTGGCGACCCAGGACGACGAAACGGGTCGTGTTGTTCGGCTCGTCTTCAATGCTGCTCGCCAGTTTCGGTAACTGATAACGTTCAGCCGCAGCCTCTCCGGCAATCGCGGCAGTCCCCATCTCGCAAGCCGCGAACTGGGCGGCCTGCGCGTTGCTCCCCATCGATATGCGCTGGGCATTGGGCAGGGAACGGTTCAGCCATTCGTGGCACTGCGCCAGCGATTGCGCGTGCGAATAGACCTTGGTGATTCCATCGAGCGAAGTTTCATTTGACAGCAAATGCTGGTGGATGCGCAAAACCACCTCACCGCATATTTTTAGCGGCGTGGTCATCAGGAGATCAAGCGTGCGACCGATTGCTCCCTCGGTCGAATTTTCGATCGGCACCACCGCATAGTCTGCATGCAACGCTTCGACCTCGCGAAAAACATCATCAATTGAAACCTGCGGCATCAGGCGTGCGGCATGGCCGAAGTGCCTGGTCGCCGCGCTCTCCGAAAAGGTGCCCAGCGGGCCAAGAAAGGTGACGCCGAGTGCTTGTTCAAGCGAAAGGCAGGCGGACATCACTTCGCGGAAAAACCAGGTCACGCTATCGTTCGACAAGGGACCCGGATTGATCTCCTGAATTCGACGCAACACCTGCGCCTCACGCTCCGGGCGATAAATAAAGCCCGCTTCGCCATGACTCGCCTTGATCTGGCCAACCAGTTGCGCGCACCGGGCTCGGCGGTTCAGGAGGTCGAGCAAGCGGGCATCAATTGCGTCGATCTCGGTTCGTACTACCGAGAGTTCTTTCTGAAGATCATCACTCATGGTCAGTATCCGGCGTCATGTCGGCAATATTCGTTCATCAAGTCAGGTACGGTGTATCTGCCCTCTACTTCTGATCCAGCCCGTGATCAGCGTCACTGCCCGGATCATTTCCGGTCTCCGGGTTGATCACCTGTTCAATATCCTGATCCTCTTCGGTTTCGACGACTTTTTCCAGACCGGCGAGTTTCTCGCCGGCATCGAGTGCTATCAGCGTCACGCCCTGCGTGGCACGACCCAGCTCGCGGATCTCCTTGACACGCGTCCGGATCAGCACGCCGCCGGTGGTAATCAGCATGATTTCGTCTTCATCGTGCACCAGACGCGCGGCCACGACCTTGCCATTGCGCTCGCTGGCGGCAATGGCGATCACCCCCTGCGTGCCACGACCGGAATGGCGGAAATCGGCCAGCACCGTACGCTTGCCATAACCGTTTTCGGTTGCCACCAGCACCGTCTCCTGGTGATTTTCGGCTACCAGCAGGGAAAGCACCTGCTGGCCTTTGCCCAGTTTCATGCCGCGCACACCGCGTGCCGTACGGCCCATGGCGCGAACCTCTTCCTCGTCGAACCACACCGCCTTGCCGGCATCGGAAACCAGAACAATATCATGCGTCCCGCTGGTGATCTCGGCACCGATCAGGAAGTCATCGTCATCAAGCGCCACAGCGATTATGCCGGCCTTGCGCGGGTTGGCGAAATCGGAAAGTGGCGTCTTCTTGACCGTTCCTTGCGCGGTACACATGAAGATAAAGCGATCTTCGGTGAATTCCTTGATCGACAAAATGGCATTGATCTTCTCGCCTTCTTCGAGCGGGAACATATTTACTATCGGCTTGCCCCGGCCGCTGCGCGTTCCCTGCGGCACTTCATAAACCTTAAGCCAATAAACCCGCCCGCGATTGGAGAAGCACAGGATGTAATCGTGCGTATTGGCGATGAACAAATGGTCTACGAAATCGTCTTCCTTCACCGCCGCCGCTTGCTTGCCGCGCCCGCCTCGGCGCTGGGCACGGTAATCGGCCAGCGGTTGCGACTTGATGTAGCCGGTATGCGAAAGCGTGACCACCATGTCCTGTGGCGTTATGTAGTCCTCGATACCCAGATCCTGCGTATTGAGAACAATCTCCGAGCGGCGCTTGTCACCGAACTGGGCACGAATTCCTGTCAACTCGTCGACGATGATCTCGCTGATTCGCTTCGGCCGTTCGAGGATATCCATCAGATCGGCGATACGTTCGAGCAGTTCGGCATAGTCGGCAACGATCTTGTCGCGTTCGAGACCGGTCAGCCGTTGCAGGCGCAGTTCGAGGATGGCCTGGGCCTGGGCTTCGGAGAGAAGATAACCGCTCTTCGACAACCCGTATTCAAGGCCCAGCCCTTCAGGACGCGTGGCATCGAGCGTCGCCCGCTGCAGCATCTGACCAACTGTCGCCGACATCCACAAGCGCGCCATCAAGCCGCGACGGGCATCGGCCGGGGTCGGCGAGGCCTTGATCAGGGCGATGATCTCATCGACGTTGTCGAGCGCCACCGCCAGGCCTTCCTGGATATGCGCCCGCTCGCGCGCCTTACGCAGTTCGAATACCGTACGCCGGGTGATCACCTCGCGCCGGTGCGAGAGGAAGCAGTCGAGCATCTGCTTGAGGTTGAGCAGACGGGGCTGGCCATCGACCAGCGCCACCATGTTCATGCCGAAGGTATCTTGCAGTTGCGTTTGCTTGTACAGGCAGTTGAGAACGACCTCGGGCACTTCACCGCGCTTGAGCTCGATCACTACGCGCATGCCCGACTTGTCGGACTCGTCACGCAGATCGGAAATGCCTTCGATCTTCTTCTCGTTGACCAGCTCGCCGACTTTTTCCAGCAGCGTTCGCTTGTTCACCTGATACGGCAACTCATCAATGATAATTGCCTGGCGTTCATTGCTGCCCTTGATCGGCTCGAAGTGCGTCTTGCCTCGCATCACCACCCGCCCGCGCCCGGTACGATAGCCTTCGCGCACACCGGAAACGCCATAAATGATGCCCGCCGTCGGAAAATCCGGCGCCGGAACGATGTCGATCAACTCATCGATCGTCATCTCCGGATTGGCCAGCAGCGCCAGACAGGCATCGATCACTTCGTTGAGGTTGTGCGGTGGGATGTTGGTCGCCATACCCACCGCAATGCCCGACGAGCCGTTGATCAGCAGGTTCGGGATGCGCGCCGGCATGATCAGCGGTTCCTGCTCCGAGCCATCGTAGTTCGGCCCGAAATCGACGGTCTCCTTGTCGATATCGGCGAGCAGTTCATGACCGATGCGCGCCATGCGTACTTCGGTGTAACGCATCGCCGCCGCATTGTCACCGTCAACCGAACCGAAGTTACCCTGCCCGTCGACCAGCATGTAGCGAAGAGAGAAATTCTGCGCCATGCGAACGATAGTGTCATAAACTGCCGTGTCGCCATGCGGGTGATACTTGCCAATCACATCGCCGACGATACGCGCCGACTTCTTGTAGGCCTTGTTCCAGTCGTTAGATAGTTCGTGCATGGCAAACAGCACGCGCCGGTGCACCGGCTTGAGGCCGTCGCGCGCATCGGGCAGGGCGCGACCGACAATAACGCTCATGGCGTAGTCGAGATACGAACGGCGCATCTCGTCCTCCAAGCTGACCGGCAGCGTTTCTTTGGCGAATGGCTCTACGGGTTGTTCCATTTTCTATCCGGATAGTTCCAGCAAGAACCAAACTTCGGCGTCGATGTTGTCGTCTTGGCTAAACTGACGATTCTATCACGCCTGCATCATCGAGCCAGAACCCGGGGCAAGCGAAATGCAGCCGAATATCAGCATCCATGGCTGTATAAAAATGGACGACGCACTGCAAATACTATCGGCTGGCATGAGGAAAATTCGAGCCGCGCTCGAAATTGCTGCCGATCCGCAGTAAGCTTGCGCAAAATCCAGCAAAATTCTGCTCACCCGGCTTTTTATTTACCAAAAGCAAACCAGCCAATGAACACACCCATCGATCTGCTTATCGAAGCGCGTTGGATCATTCCCGTCGAACCGGCCAATATTGTTCTTGAAAACTTCGCGGTTGCGGTCGACAAAGGTCAAGTTGTTGCAATTTTGCAACAAACTGAAGCAAATGCTCGATTTTTTCCAAAACAGATAAAAAAACTGCCTCATCACGTTCTGATTCCGGGCTTGGTCAACCTGCATACGCACGCTGCAATGACGCTCCTGCGCGGCCTCGCCGATGATCTGCCGCTGATGGAATGGCTGCAAAAACATATCTGGCCAGCCGAGGCAAAGCACGTCTCGGCTCACTTCGTTCACGACGGCACGGTGCTCGCCTGCGCCGAGATGCTACGCGGCGGTACCACTTGTTTCAATGACATGTATTTTTATCCAAAAGCTGCCGCCGAGGCCGCTGTGGCCTGCGGAATGCGTGCCGCCATCGGGCTTATCACCCTTGATTTTCCTACAGCTTACGCGACCGATTCTGACGACTATCTGGCCAAGGGGCTGGCTACCCGCGACGACTTGCGCGATGAGCCGCTGCTCAGTTTTTGCCTGGCTCCGCACGCTCCCTACACGGTCAGCGATTCGAACTTCGTTCGGGTGCTGACACTCGCCGAACAATGTGATTTACCGATCCACCTTCATTTACATGAAACAGCCCATGAAATTGAGGATAGCGAGCAGCGTTATGGGGTGCGGCCCCTTGAACGCCTGCATCGACTCGGGTTGCTCAGCCCCGGACTGATTGGCGCGCATGGGATTCATCTCAATGCCGACGAGATCGCGCTCCTGGCTCAGTACGGCTGCTCGATTGCCCACTGCCCGAGTTCAAATCTCAAGCTTGCCAGCGGTATAGCACCGATCACCGCCCTGAGCGATCAAGGCGTTAATGTTGGTCTGGGCACCGACGGTGCAGCGAGCAACAACCGGCTCGATCTCTTTCAGGAAATGCGCCTTGCCGCCTTGCTGGCCAAGGCTCAGAGCGGGCGTGCCGACGCCATCGGAGCCCATCGGGCGCTGCGCATGGCGACGCTCGGTGGTGCCCAGGCCCTTGGCCTCGACGAAATAATCGGCTCCATCACCAGCGGCAAGGCCGCTGACCTGTGCGCCGTTGACATAAATGCCATCGGATTGACTCCGTGCTATGATCCGGTCTCGTTGCTTGTATATTCAGCGGGGCGCGAGTATGTTAGCGATGTGTGGGTGGCCGGCCAGATTCGTGTTGCTGAAGGTCACCTGCTTGAAACGAGTGAAATTGAGTTGATAAATCTCGCCGCTTTGTGGCAGAATCAAATTCGTCCGCGTAATGTTTGATCATTTTTTATCAATAACGAGGCGTAACAGGCCTAGCGGACGAAAATCCGCAGGCTTTAACTAACGAGGGAAACTCAGATGAACAAAACTGTAAAACATTCAATGATGGCCGTGCTGGCTGCAACTCTCGGCCTCAGTGCCTCGCTGGCGCAAGCACAGACATTCGATAGTGTCTACGTTATCGATAGTCGCGGCGTAGTCGCCAGAAGCGGTACCGGCCTATGCTGGCGCACCGGCTTCTGGACTCCGGCAGGTGCGGCCAAGGATCCGGCCGGTTGCCAATGCGATAAGGACCTGATCCCTAAAGAGATCTGTGAGCCGCCTGTAGCTGCTGCTGCTACAGCTCCTGGTGTTAAGCCGATGGCTGAGAAGATAACCGTCGCTGCCGATGCGCTGTTTGACTTCAACAAGTCAACACTGCGTCCTGAAGGCAAGGCGAAGATTGACGAAGTCGTTGCCAAGTCCGGCAAACTGAATCTCGAAGTAGTTATCGTTGTCGGCCATACCGACCGCATCGGTAGCAAGGAATTCAACCAGAAGCTCTCCGAGCGGCGTGCTGCTGCGGTCAAGGAATACATGGTCAGCAAGGGCATCCCGGCCAACCGTGTTTACACCGAAGGTAAGGGTCTGACGCAACCGGTCACAAAGCCCGATCAGTGCAAAGGCCCGAAGAGCGCGAAAGTCATCGCCTGTCTGCAACCTGACCGTCGCGCTGACATCGAAATGATCGGCACCTCCAAGTAATACTGCCGATGTTTTAAAAAGCCCTGCTTCGGCAGGGCTTTTTTGTTTTGAACCTTCAAGGATAGTCTGCGCGCCATGCTCAATGCCGATCCGAACGAACTCGACAAATTCAGCCAACTGGCCCATCGCTGGTGGGATCCGGACAGCGAGTTCAAGCCCTTGCACGAAATCAACCCGCTTCGCCTCGAATGGATAGACAGGCACGCCGGAATTTCAGGGCAACAGATTCTTGATGTGGGCTGTGGTGGCGGGATTCTTTCTGAAAGCATGGCTCAACGCGGCGCGCTGGTGACCGGTATCGACCTCTCGGACAAGGCACTCGGCGTGGCTCGTCTGCACCTCCTGGAAAGCGGGAATACGGTTAAGTACCAAAAAGTATCGGCAGAAGAACTTGCCGACCAGTCTGCCGGTTGTTTTGATATCGTCACTTGCATGGAAATGCTCGAACATGTCCCCAACCCGGCCAGCACCATTGCCGCCTGTGCCACTCTGGTCAAACCCGGCGGTCATGTCTTTTTCTCCACTATCAACCGCAACGCCAAGGCCTATCTGCTCGCAGTAATCGGTGCCGAATACGTACTCAAAATGCTCCCCAAAGGCACTCACGACTACGCGAAATTCATAAAGCCTTCTGAGCTTTCACGCTGGGCAAAGAGCGTCAGGCTGGAACCTGATGAATTAATCGGGATGACCTACAATCCGATCAACCAACGCTACAGCCTCGGACGCGATACCGATGTCAACTATCTGGTTCACACCGTAAAAGCCGCCTGAGACGCCAGCCACGCCTTTGAAGAGCAAAACCCGCCGTCCTTGACCTCTACCCTTGACCTCTACGCATGATATGATCCATGTGTTGTCAAAGACTTTTAGCAGTTATCGCTGACAATCAGTAACTGACAAATGGGGGCGACCTGGCTTCGACGTGGGTTGCAAAGCAGCGCAGGGCATACCGAGGACCAGTCACCTCGTAAATCCATCTGGAAACTATTAAACGCCAACGACGAGCGTTTTGCTCTAGCCGCTTAGGCGGTTGGACCGCTGTACTGATCGGTCTCTGGGTCAGGTGAGGCAACTCACAGCAGCGTCATTTACAGAGGCTCGTCCTTGCCAGGGTTACTTTGGCAGGGGCCAAATTTAAGGTAACTCGCCTGAAGCAAGCCTGTTCGGCCGGCGTGCAAGGGTTAAAACCCAAATGACCGGACTATGTATGTAGAACTGTCTGTAGAGGACTTGCGGACGGGGGTTCGATCCCCCCCGCCTCCACCAAATTAAAGGGCTCGGATAATCTCCGAGCCCTTTTTCTTGCCTGAAACCCCCACACCACGCGGAGTTCCGGCCAGCACTGCTGCGGGTGACGCCTTGGCAGAAGCCGCCAAAACCGGTGCTTTCCACGCCAGCCCAGTCTCTTTTCTCTGTTTGTCCTGCGGGTAGTCGCTGCTGAGAACCCCCGTTTTACGCGGATTTGGCCCCGCCAGTTCGTTATCAACCAACCCGACCGATTGCCTTGTTGCGTCAAAGTGATCAAGCATCGAACCCCTCGACCACTTGGCGCTGCAGGGCCCAATCCAGCGGCAGTGGATTGCTCTGAAACCACAGCAAGCTCATACACCGAGCGTGGCCGTGTGGTGATGGGCGGCGTGGTCAAGGCCAACGGCCGCGCCAATCTCAAGGTCGCCACCTTTTTTCGCGACACCCGAGGCCTGTTGGTGGATCGCAGCCGCGAACTGGTGCGCGCCAGTCAGCCCGACGCAGACTTGCACCCCGCGCTCAAAACCGCCATTGCCCGTGCCGCCGTCGAGGGACGGCCATATACCAAGACCGGCGGCAACAGCGTTTATGAGCGACGGCACGAACTGCCGGAAGCCTTCCACACCATTGGCAAGCATAGGCTGGCCGAGTGGGTGGGCGCATTGCTCGACCGCGAGGAACTGGTGATGGCGATGGCCGAAGGCTCGAAGCTGGTCAAGTGGCTGGGCGTGCAGGATGGGCCGGTTGCGCGTGGCGAGGCCGTGTTCATCACCAGGCATCTGAGCCGTTCCCAGCCCGGAATGAAGGACGGCGCGTGATCGTTACCGGGCTTTTGCAATCGTTCCCGGCTTCCCGGTTCCCGACCGGGAACGAATACCTCTCTGGGAACGATTGAAACCGGTATCCACGCGGGTTTAGTCGTTCCCGGTCGCTATCGTTCCCGGCAATGGGGTGGGAACGATGAAACCCAGTGTTTACTGTGCTTTCCCGGTTCCCGGTGGGGCTCTCCAAAGAGAGAGTGAGCATTGGGAATGCTCATCTCACTCGACTTGGTTGGTCTGGCTGGACAGGCACCACCCACAAGCACAAACGCTAATCTTGCCAAATTTTGCCAAACCGACTAATCTTGATCCATGAGCACAATGAATATATCCCTACCCGACACACTCAAGTCCTTCGTGGACGTGCAGGTCAATCAAGGCAGCTACGGCACCAGCAGCGAGTACGTGCGTGAATTGATTCGCAAGGATAAGGATCGCCTGCACCTGCGCGGCCTCCTGCTTGCGGGCGCGGCGTCTGCACCGGCAGCCCCCGCCGATCCGGCCTACTTTGATGGGCTCCGTGATCGGGTGCGCAAGGCGGCCAAGGTTGGCGCTCGCGGGTGACGGCCAAGCCTGTCGTTCCGCGTGAGTTGGCCAACCAGTACATCGATGACGCGATTGCCTACTATCTCAGCGAAGGTGCTGAACCAGCGGCGCTCGGCTTCATTGACGCCTTGGAGCAGGCTTATGCGCATATCAGTCACCATTCGGCTACCGGATCACCACGCTACCCCCACGAATTGAACCTGCCCGGCCTGCGCTTCTGGCCGCTGGCACACTACCCCCACTTGGTGTTTTACGTCGAGCGTCTAGAGCACATTGATGTCTGGCGCGTGCTGCACGGCCAGCGCGACATCCCGGCGTGGATGCAGGAGCCCGAAACCCTCTGAGTCTCGCGCCCAGGAGAAAGGGGTCCTTCCTGGCAATATTCCACTACGGGAGGCGACAACGCAGTATTGCGCTACCGTCAGGGTGCAAACCAGGGCAATTGCACTCGAAAAGCATAAACCCCGACAAATGCCCTTGTCGTTGCCCCACCAAAAAAGCCGTTTACAATCATCAACTTATGCATATGTCTTGTAAACTCTGGTGAATTCTGCGCTACTCTCGTCTTTTGCGCGGGAGAAAAAT
>JAYSZS010000098.1:0-5273 GCA_043737935.1 Propionivibrio sp.
AAATTGCGCAGGGCGGAAGAAGCCTTGTTCGAGGAAAAGGAACGGGCCCAGGTCACGCTCAACTCCATCGGCGACGCGGTGCTGTGCACCGACTTGCCGGGCAAAGTGACTTATCTGAATCTGGTGGCCGAGACGATGACCGGCTGGTCTCGTGAGGACGCCATCGGCCGTCCGCTGGCCGAAGTGTTCAGGATCATCAACGGTACGACGCGTGAAGTCGCTGCGAATCCGGCGCAGCGCGCCGTTGCTGAGGACGGTACCGAGGAGCTGGCTACGGACAGTGTGCTGATCCGCCGCGACGGATTCGAGACCGCGATCGAAGATTCCTCCGCGCCGATCCACAACCGGGACGGTCGTGTTACCGGCGCTGTCATCGTCTTCCACGATGTCAGCGAAACGCGCTTCATGGCCCTCAAGATGACTCATCTGGCGCACCACGACTTTCTCACCGGACTGCCCAATCGCCTGCTGCTGACTGAACGCCTGACGCAGGCTATCGGGCTGGCCCGGCGCCACCGCAAGCAGGTCGCGCTGCTGTTTCTCGATCTCGATCATTTCAAGAATATCAACGATTCGCTCGGGCATGCGATCGGCGATCTGCTGCTGCAGTCGGTTGCCGAGCGACTGCTGACGAAAGTGCGCGCGACGGACACGGTATGCCGACAGGGCGGTGACGAATTCGTGATCCTGCTGGCCGAAATCGAGCAGACACAGGATGCAGCCCACGTTGCCGAAACCCTGATTGACGCGTTTGCAAGGCCGCACCTGATCGGCGAACACGAGCTCCATGTCACCCTGAGTATCGGCATCAGCGTCTTTCCGGATGACGGCGTCAGCGTCGATAGCACAATCCAGAATACGGACACCGTGATGCAGAACGCGGATACCGCGATGTATCACGCCAAGACCATCGGGCGCAACAACTATCAGTTCTTCAGGGACGAAATGAACACCCGCGCAGTACAACGGATGTTTATTGAAAACAGCCTGCGTCGCGCCCTCAAGCAGGACGAGTTTCTGTTGCATTACCAGCCGCAGATCGATCTTGAGTCAGGAATGATTATAGGTACCGAGGCTCTAGTTCGCTGGCAGGATCCGGAGCATGGGCTCATTCAGCCAGGGCAGTTCGTGCCGATCGCGGAAGAGTGCGGCCTGATTGTGCCGATCGGTCGCTGGGTATTGCGCGAAGCCTGCCGGCAGGTTCAGGCCTGGCTGGCTGAGGGCCTGCACGCCGTTCCCGTGGCGGTCAATGTTTCCGCGCTGGAGTTCAGGCACAGCAATTTCGCAGAAGGCGTTGCTTTGATTCTTAAGGAGACCGGGCTGCCACCCTCGTTTCTCGAACTGGAACTGACCGAAAGCATCTTCATGCACGACACCCCGTCGTCGGCGTCGGTGCTTGAAGCACTCAAAGCAATGGGGGTGAAGCTGGCCATCGATGACTTCGGTACCGGCTATTCGAGCCTGAGTTATCTAAAGCGCTTTCCGATCGACACGCTGAAGATCGACCAATCCTTTGTGCACGACATCGCCATCAATGCCGACGGGGCGACCATCGTCGGTGCGGTGATCGGGATGGGGAAAAATCTTCAGCAACGGGTCATTGCCGAGGGAGTGGAAACGCAAGAACAACTGGCTTTCCTGCAGACACGGCAATGCGTCGAGGGACAAGGATTTCTGTTTAGCAAACCCTTGCTAGCCGCAGACTTCGCGCGTTTGCTGGTCACGGCAGCCATCGAACTGCCCGGGTGAACGAACGTTCCCGTTCCTTGTTGCCGCGCAACGCTATGTGCGCCAGCGTACCGACGGCAAATGCTTTGCTGGCTATCCTGATCGAAGGTTTCTACACCTTGCGTGTGAAAGAAGCCTGATCTCAACCTATCTCAACCCACTATGGAGAATCAATCATGAAACAGTTTGGCAAATATCTGTCTGCACTTTTTATGGCCGTTATGCTGATAACCGCCGTCGGTTGCGCATCCACCACGAAGCAGGAGGGTACCGGCGAGTACGTCGACGACACTATCATTACCACCAAGGTGAAAGCCGCCGTATTGAATGAGCCGACGCTGAAAGCCGCCGAAATCAACGTCGAGACCTTCAAGGGCGTCGTTCAACTGAGTGGCTTCGTCAGCTCGCAGGCTGCGGCGAACAAGGCCGTCGAAGTGGCACGCAGCGTCAATGGCGTGAAATCCGTCAGGAACGACATGCGCTTGAAGTAAGCGTAGTTATAGGCGAGCCACTGCCGGGCTAACACGTCCGGGAGGGGCTCGCAAGGTCTTACATTTAATTTCAGCAAAACCATTGCATCCGGAAAGGTGATCTTCAATTGAATGCTGGCGTGAAGCTCACAGCCTATTTGCGTCAGTTCAAAACGCGGATTGGCGGCATCGGTTTGCCCCACATGCTCCCGGATGAAGAACCTGCATTGCCTCCATTGCGTTCGGAGTTGTTCACTGCCGATCAAATGGAGCAGCATGGCAAAGCGCTGGCCGCTGCGCATCGGCTGGCATCTGGACGCGCGCCGGATCAGTTGCTCGGTCGGCTGGCAGCGAACGAAAGCACGCTGGTCGGCGTTTGCGACCTGTTGACCGCGGCGATCAGCGAAAATCACCGGATTTCTCCGGCCGGGGAGTGGCTGCTCGACAACTTCTATCTCATCGAAGAGCAGATTCGCACTGCCAAGCGACACTTGCCCAAAGGCTACAGCCGTGATCTGCCGCGCCTCGACAATTTATCCTCTGAAGACTCGGGTCCGTCCGCCGGGCGTCCTCGCGTATATGATATTGCTCTTGAAATAATTTCGCATGGCGATGGCCGTGTGGACATCGAAGTCCTGAGCCGCTTTGTCGCGGCTTACCAGACGGTCACCGTGCTCAAGCTGGGGGAGTTGTGGGCGACGCCAATCATGCTGCGCTTGGCGATCATCGAGAATCTCCGTCGCGTTGCGGTGCGCATCGCTGTTGGACGGGTTGAACGAAACCTGGCCAACGCCTGGGCTGACAGGATGACGGAGACCGCCGAGAAAGATCCAAAAAGTCTGATTCTGGTCGTCGCCGACATGGCGCGCTCAAACCCGCCCATGGTGAGTGCCTTCGTCGCCGAACTCGCGCGCCGCTTGCAGGGTCGAGGACCGGCCCTGGCCTTGCCCTTGACCTGGATCGAGCAGCATCTCTCCGAATCGGGACTGACCATCGAGCAAATGGTACAACTGGAAAACCAGCAGCAGGCCGCCGATCAGGTCTCGATCAGCAACAGCATCGGCAGCCTTCGGCTGCTCGGTGCGGTGGACTGGCGTGAGTTCGTCGAAACCCTCAGTGTCGTCGAACAGTCACTGCTTGAGGATACCAGCGGCGTCTATGGGCAGATGGATTTTGCCACACGCGATCGTTATCGCCACGCCATAGAAGAAATCGCTGAAAAAGGTCGTCTCACTGAGGAAGAAGTGGCGCGCCAGGCCGTCGATCTGGCCCGCACCGGCGCAGCGATCAATGACCGTAACGGGATAGGTGAGCGTGCGCATCATATCGGTTTCTACCTGATTGACCTGGGCCTGCCGGAACTCGAGCGGGCTGCCGACGTTCGCCTTTCCGTCGTTGAGGTTGTGCGCAGAACGGCAGCGCGTTTTCCATTGGCCCTGTATCTGGGCTCCATCGTGCTGATCACGGTGATCCTCACCTGGGCACTGCTGACCCGGGGCGATCCCGAATTAAACTTCTACGGGCTGTCCGCCTCGGTCAATGTCGGGCTGTCCGTATTGTTGCTTGTCATGGTATGTACCTTCTCGCTGCTGGCCGTCAGCCAGTTGGCCGTAGCGCTGGTGAACAGGCTGGCCACCCTGCTGGTGAAACCGCATGCGCTGCCCAGAATGGACTTCTCAAAAGGCATTCCCCCGCAATCGCGTACGCTGGTCGTGGTGCCCACCATGCTGACCAGTGAGCAGAACATCGAGCATCTGATCGAGGCGCTCGAAGTCAGGTTTTTGGCAAATCGTGACGATTGTCTGCACTTTGGCCTTTTGACCGATTTTATCGACGCCGATCAGGAGTCGCTCCCCGCTGACGAGCCGCTGGTGCAACTGGCCAGGACGAGAATCGACGAACTGAACGCGAAGTATGTCAGCCATGCTAATCAGACCTACGACAGTATTTTCTTCCTCTTCCACCGCCCGCGACGCTGGAACCCGCAGGAAAGAATCTGGATGGGATATGAGCGCAAGCGCGGTAAGCTGGCCGATTTGAATGCGCTGTTGCGATCTTCCGGGTACGAAAGTCAGCATGCTGATGCCAACGTGCTCGGCGTCGATGTGCGCAGTGTTGTCCGCAGTGGTTCCCGCACTGATTCTTTTTCGCACCTCGCCGGTAACATTGCCGTCCTCTCCGGCGTAAAGTACGTCATAACGCTCGATACCGATACGCAGTTGCCGCGCGATGCGGCGCGCCTGTTTGTCGGTGCCATGGCGCACCCATTGAATCGGCCCTGTTACGACGAAGCGAAGCAGCGTGTCGTTGCCGGTTACGGCATCATGCAGCCGCGTGTGGCGATCAGTCTGCCGGGGACCCGGAATTCGCGCTTTGCGCAACTTTATGGCGGGGAAGCCGGCATCGATCCGTATACCCGCGCCGTATCGGATGTCTATCAGGACGCGTTCGGCGAAGGCTCGTTCATCGGAAAGGGAATCTATGACGTCGATGCCTTCGAGCAGGCCCTGGGCAGTCGCTTTCCCGAGAATCTGATCCTCAGCCACGACCTGCTCGAAGGCTGTTATGTGCGCGCCGGACTGCTCAGCGATGTCCAGTTGTTCGAGGACTATCCGGCGAGCTACAGCGCCGATGTGAACCGGCGTTACCGCTGGATTCGCGGCGATTGGCAGTTGGCCGGATGGCTACTGCGGCAGGTTCCTGCTCGCAGTCCTGCACCCGATGCGGGCAACAGGGCAGGGCAGGGCGAAACAGCGAATCACCCAAGGCTGAGCAAGGATTTTGTCAATTCCCGGCAAATGAACCCGCTTTCGCTCCTCTCGCAATGGAAGCTGATCGATAATCTGCGGCGCAGTCTGGCTCCTGCGGCGCTGACCCTGTTGCTGCTGCTCGGATGGACGCTGCAGACCTCGGCCGCGTGGTGGACCGTGTCGGTATTGGGCATCTTGCTGATTCCCGGCCTGTGCGCCTTGATTCTCGAACTGTTGCGAAAACCGGACGAGGTGCTCTTGCGGCAACACCTCACCGCTGTGGCACGCTCAGCCACACGGCACGGTCAGCAAGTGGCGTTCGAAC
>JAYSZS010000099.1:0-5237 GCA_043737935.1 Propionivibrio sp.
CTGCTTCATCGTCTTAACCCCCGTGATCGATCCCATTTCTTTGATGACATGACTAAAAAATCGTTCACTTCTTTTGCTACTTATTCAGTGTTTCCCTAGGAACCTTGTTAGCGGCTGTGGACAGATACGCAATACTCCGGATTCTTTGTGTCCTGGTACTTTTTGATCAATGCGGGTCGAGATTGACGGTTCAATTGCGCGGATTGATCGCATAGTGTTTCGCCGCTTCGGCACCAACGTCAGTACCCGCCATAGATCCATCAAAATCACAAGAACTATTTCCTTCGCATGAAAATCCTTGGGTAGCGGCCGGGCACTGTATGAATGGCGCAAGCGGACGGTACGATCCCTTATATCCTAACGTGATTCAACAACCCGATCCATCGGCAAACATTTATGTTAGATCGTGGATCAGGCAACGTCTGTGCGCTGGCGTACAGAGCGCAATAAAAAGCGGGAGGCGGCATTGGAATATGGAACGGTAGCGTAATTACCCGCTGTATAAGCTTTCGAAGAAACGAGTAATGTCTAAACAGTTGCCTAGGGGCAATGGGTAAAGATTGATAGGCAAAACCGGAGACTCACGAATCATCTTTGGTGCCCCAATGACCTCGAACCGAGATCAGATTGCCTCAAAGCAGCGGATTTCGAGAAGCACCTCATTCAGGCTCATCTCGTTGGCTTCCAGGAGCTTGCCGACCAGATGCTCGGTCAACGGCTTGAGTCCAGCCAGCACCGCCTTGGTTTCGCCGTACAGTCGCTCACTCTGCGCTTCCATGATGTGGCGCGTCTCATCGCCCAGGTCGTGGCCACGACCGTCGCCGTCACCAGCAAGTGCACCGAAATTCAGACGGGTTTTGCGGTACATGCCCATCTCGCCTACGGCGTGGTGCAGCAAGCGCGTCACGCGGGTAATGTCGTTGTGTGCGCCGTTGGTCGTGCCATCTTCTCCAAAGAACAACTCCTCGTTGGCCATGCCGCCCAACAACACGCGCACGTCGTGTTCGATATCACCCTTCGTTTTGAGCAGGTTGGTCCCTTGCTTGTGAAAGACAAAGCCCAATGCGTTGGTGCGCGGGTTGGCCTTGAGCGAAATCTTGATGGTCTTCATGTCGGCCAGGATCTGCTCCCAGTTGCCGTTGGTCAGCTTGCGTTCCACCTCGAAGTCAACCAGAAAGTGGCCCCATTCGTGCACAGCAATAACGCGGCGGTCGCGCTCGCGCTCGGCAGTGGAATAGATATTGACGTTACCCACCAGCACGCGCTCGGCGGCCAGCATCAAGGTGTCGTCGCTGATCATCTCGCCCGCCTGAACTGCCGTTATGCCCGCCTGAGTGATGATAGTCTCCAGGTCGGCCGGGCTGAGGCCCTCGGTCACCGCCACGACGTGGCGCAGGTCAAGATCGGGGAGCACCTTGCTGGCACGCTGCCCCAGATAGTGACCAATGATGGCCAGCCGTTCATCACGATTGGGCATGCGAAAGTCCACCTTCATCTGGAAGCGGCGCAGCATGGCCTCGTCCATTTTCATGGTTTCACTATTGAAGTTACTGGCCACGATCCAGATGATCTCGGCTTCGTTCCGGCTGCGCACACCATCAAGCACGGACAGCAGTGTGTTGGCAGTATCATCGTCGTACTTTCGCCGGCCACCGCGCTTCATGAACAGATCCTGTGCCTCGTCCAGGAAGACAATGCAGCGCTTGCGGCGCCTGGCCATGGCCACAATACGGCTCAGCGTATTCGAGCCGCCGGCCACGAAGCCGGTTTCCAGGTTGGCGGCCGAGTGAAACAGGATGGGTAGCCGCAGTTCCTTGGCCAGGTAGCTGGCCAGTTTGGTCTTGCCAGTGCCCGCTGGTCCACTGAACATCACATTGAAGGGCTTGTTGATGCCGTATTCGGCATACTCCGCGCGACGGAGATACTGGTCTTTGATTTGTGACACCTCAGCCTTGATGTCGTCCATGCCCACTAGGTCGTCGATGGAGCCATGCACTTGCGCAGGTTCAATGAATTTGAGTGACTTGAACTGACCCTTGAACTGGAAGAACAGGAAGGCCAGGATACCAAGCGACAGCGCAACCGACAGCATGCCGCTGATGCCTGCCTTCCAGCCGTCCTTCTCGGACTGGGGTCGAGCGCCGGAAAAACGCTCTTCCAGGCGCTCAACCAGTTCGAGGTTGGTGGCGTTGAGCTCGCTACGTGGAATAAAGACCAGCGCGCTGCCCCACCGCGCTGTGACAGCCTTGGCGGCGAATATCTGAGTCTCCATGTCGCTGGGGTAATACGCGTGCTGCAGGCCTTGTGATTCGATCAGGAGAATGCGCTGCGATACGTTCCACATCAAAGGCGTATAGATCACAATAATGCGATCGATCGGGTTCGCTTCCAGGAAACTCAGTACCGAGCCGGTTCCCAATACGATGGGTAGTTTGTCGTTGAACGCCCATACCCGCTCGCCGGCAGGGCCGGCAACAGCCATGGTCATTGCCTGTTCGGCCAATCTGGACTGCTTCTGCAAGATCATGAATGAATAGATGGCGGTGGCCGGAATCAGGATGGCCATCACCAACATCGTCAGCTTGAGGCTCGCCGGCTGGATCACGAACCAGTCCTGTAGCCGACTGGCAGCCTTCCTGAAGTTGAGCCACCGGCTCGTCGAGCGCGGTGAAGCGTCGCTCGGTTTCGATAAATCCGACATAACAGCCTTTCGTAACGGGCGCTCCACCATGCCACGATTTGGAACACGTGATTCACGATAACGCCAAACTGAAGCCTCGAGTTACTTAGTGCCGGCGCAATAGCCTTGAGAAACGCCGACGCCAAATTGGAGTCCGATTCAGATCTTGAGGTTCCGGACAAATTATCAAGTATAGGACCATCTGAAGTTATGCGCGCTGGCGAACTGACCATTCATGTAGAAAAGGTTATAAGTAATAAGTGGTGTTCAGTCGTCTGCTCAGGCGCCGGCGAATCGATCGTTGGTTCCCGCTATTGTGTTCTTGGCGCCTCGCTATTGCAGGATAGTCAATCGTGCTGCCGAGCCTTATGCGACCGGCCAAGTGTCCGCCCGCCCGTCAAATTTTTTATCACCGGTGCTCAAGCCCGGGTTGGGCGATCTGCTTCTTTAATTATTTATGGAAGGAAATGTTGTGCAACAAAACTCATGGAGCGCGAAACGTGAACGTCAGTTCGCACACATCAAAAAAAGTATGCTCGAGCGCGGCGAGGAAACAAAAGTGGCTGAAGAGGTTGCTGCTCGAACGGTCAACAAGGAGCGAGCGCAGCATGGCGAAGCCGAGCACGTAAGCGCGTCGTCGATAAACGACATGAGCGCCAGTCGACGCGGAGGTCTGCACTCTCACTCCGGCGCAGGTGGGCGAACACTGGCACAACTCCAAAACGAGGCGATACAGCGCGGTATCAAGGGGCGTTCCCGGATGAACAAGGCGCAACTGGAAAACGCGCTAAAGCGCTAGATACGACTCGATACCCCGAAGCGACCCTTCACTCGCGGGAAATCGTTCATTTCGACTGACAACGTTCAAATGGCGTACGGGGCATGGGCACGGGCCATGGGGCATGCCCTTCGTCATTACACGAAGGCTGTTGTTTGCGGGCTGGCTTGCCACCGCCAGCAGCCCCATCGTGGTATCGCGTTACTCGCAATGCTTGCCACGTGAGTGCGCTGATCGTCGCTCATGCCATTGCGTAGCAAGACTGACGTCCGGAGCACCTAAACTTCAAGGTGCGAAATTCGCACAATTTCTCGTGCAATATCTTCCGGGGACAGGACAAAATCGATGCACCCACTGGCAATGGCGCTCTCCGGCATGTCGGGTTGTTTCGCCGTACTCAACTTCTGAGCAATGGTAATTCCCCCAACCTCCTTGATGCCACACAAGGCGGCTGCGCCATCACCATCATAGCCGGAAACGATAACGGCAATCAGCTTGCCATCCCAATAATGAGTCAGCGATTTTAGAAAAACCGTGATGACATCGGGCCAACCGCGCGGCTTTGAGATCGGGGTGAGATGAAATTCTCCGTTACGAACGTGTAAATCCCTGTTCTCAGGGATGATGAATACATGGTCAGGCTTGATTGCCAAACTTTCCGTGATCAGCTCAACGGGCATTGTGGTGTAGTGCGGCAAAATCTCATCAAGCTGGGTTGGCATGTTTCTCATGTGATTGACGATCACTATGGCCACACCCATGTCCGCCGGAAGATGTTGCAACAAGCGAATATAAGCGTCGAGACCCCCTGCCGAACCGCCAACGCATACAATCGGGAAATCCATCGACAAGGCGCTCATTAATCAAGCAGCCTGATCGGGTGTTGCGGTGGGTCGTTGGAATATTGCTTCGCAAGAGACTGCGGATGAACCGCACGTTTGAAGTCGGCGACAAATGATTCACCGGTGCGCTGGATTGTCTCGCTGATTACGGTCAATTCATTGCTCATGATACCTCCTGATCGGATAAGGGGCGGGTCAGCGGTCGATAACACGTCCGCTTCATTACCCGTACGTACGATAGAACTTATTGTGGTCAATCGAGCGCGGACATTGCTCTGCTATAAATATCCGTTTTCGCCAAGCGGGCTGTCTGTGCGCCAGCGTACCTAATCTTTGCATTCGCTAGTTTTGCGAAAATAAATGGTGTTTGATGAGAATAATGTGCGTTGTCGTACAGACGTTTGCCCGAGTTTGTTGGATTCTGTAGTCAGGGTTTGGACGATGACTTACAGTCGTAACGTCGGTTACCGACCGGGCCCGAAAGAGAATCAGCAATGGCGACCCGCAACAGTTAACTCGGTCGCCGCGCTGCCCAAATGTGCCTTAAGGAGAATTAAAATGTCATTAGGATTGATTCTGTTGATCATTGTGGTTTTGATGCTTATTGGTTCGATTCCAAGCTGGTCACACAGCCGTAATTGGGGTTACGGTCCAAGTGGTGGTATCGGGCTGGTATTGGTGATCCTGATCGTTCTGCTATTGATGGGCAGGTTATAACGCCGTTCAATCGCTTCCCTAGTCGGGGCAGCCGAGGTTGCCGAGGTTGTGTCGGGCCAGCCGAGGTTGCCGAGGTTGTCTCGGGCCAAAGTCTGAAGCCGTTCGCTTGAAGTTCTCGGT
This sequence comes from Propionivibrio sp., assembly GCA_043737935.1. Classification (GTDB taxonomy): domain Bacteria; phylum Pseudomonadota; class Gammaproteobacteria; order Burkholderiales; family Rhodocyclaceae; genus Propionivibrio. The sequence continues at coordinate 5,138 of JAYSZS010000099.1, forward strand.
TAATGTAGCGTCTTGGCACGACGTGTAGCCTTGGCCTTCGACGGCGGCCCGAATGTTGTAATCGCGACATGTGAATGCTTTGCGACGGCTTCCCTTACCG
>JAYSZS010000100.1:0-5222 GCA_043737935.1 Propionivibrio sp.
GGCGTGGGCATGCACCGGATCACCCCAGATCAGCAACTTTTTCCCTTCCGACTCGATGGCAAAAGCGCTATGGCCCGGCGTATGGCCGCTGGCCTTCACGGCCTGAATGCCCGGTACCAGTACGCTGCCCTCGCTGAAGGTTTTCCATTGTCCGCTGGCCAGATAAGGCGCTGCGCTGTCGCGCGCCATTTTGAAGAAAGGCTGAACTTCAGTCGGCGCACCATCGGCGATCTTCTGCGATAGCCAGAAGTAATTATCCGCTTGCGCGACCAGAATTCTGGCCTGTGGGAAAAGTGGCTGGCCGCTGGCATCGTTCAGCCCACCGACATGGTCGCCGTGCAGATGGGTGATGATGACGGTATCGACTTGCGCCGGCTCGTAGCCCGACGCTTTCATGTTCTGCAGCACGTAACCCAGCGCGGGGCCTAACAGTTTGGCGGCACCGGTATCGACCAGCACCAGATGGCTGCCGGTGTTGATCAGGTAGGCGTTGACCCCCGTCTGCATCTTCGGATTGCCGACAAACAGGCGCGACAGCAGCCCTTGCAGTTCGGCCGCGCTGGTGTTGCGCAGAAGTTTTGTGTCCAGTTCGATCTCGCCATCGTAAAGGGCGGTAATCTCGAATTGGCCAAGCTGGGTGCGGTAATAGCCGGGCACCTGCGTTTGGACCTGCGGGGCTTCGGCCTGAACGAGAGGCGCGAAACCCATCAGGGCAGCGCTCGCCAAAGCCAATATATGCTGATAGAGTTTGCTCACGGGTAGAACTCCTTTTAATAAATCAATCATGTGAATCACTGGCGGACAACGAAGCGTGCCGGTTCGCCCGGAGAAAAGCCGCTTCCGCGTTGAACCGAGTCAGGTGTTTACCCTGCATCCCTCATGAACTATTTTAACTTGCCATTGAGTTTTTGAATTGCTTCGCTGTCTCTGGTCTCAGCGATAACTGACTAGAGACAAACTTCTGCCGCCGCGAATTCGCCAATCCGCAGGCAAGGATGAGGAAATGGCGGACTGGCTATTCGCTCAAACGAGCGCGAGTCACCGATGTTCCGCCCCTGGAAACGGTTTTAGCGAATTTGCACGTAGAGAGATTTCTTTAACAATCTGCTTTACCCCTTGGCAGCTTGAAAGTTCAAGTTGATCGGTCTGCACCCGCATTATTCGTCAGGCCGGCTAGACCCATTGCGCATAACCAGACAAGCACCAACCAGAAAACGAAAAGAAACACCCAGCCGAAGAGGGTAGGTGCATGCCAGTTCACCGATCCGCCTCGCCGGGGTTGACCGAAAAGCTGCGGAACATGTCCGGCGTGAGTTCGTGCTTTTGCAGGAGGCGGTAGAACTCAGTGCGGTTGCGTTCGGCGATGCGGGCGGCATCGGCAACGCTGCCGTCGGTCAGTTTGAGGAGCTGCACCAGATAGTTGCGTTCGAAGCGTTGTTTCGCCTCGGTGTAGGACAGCGCCTCGATGCTCGGGACGCGCAGGGCGCGCTGGATGAGGGTCAACGTGATGAGCGGCGTGGTGGCCAGCGCGCAGGACTGCTCGACCACGTTGTAGAGCTGGCGCACATTGCCCGGCCAGGCGGCGCTGGCCAGTACTTCGAGCGCTTCCGGTGCAATGCCGGTAATCCCTTTTTTGTATTTTTTGACCAGTTCCTGGACAAAATAGGCGGCCAGCAGCGGAATGTCTTCCCGCCTTTCTTCCAGGCGCGGCAGGGTCAGGGTGACGACGTCCAGGCGGTAATAAAGGTCTTCGCGAAACTGGCCTTCGGCCATGGCGGCTTCGAGGTCGCGGTGGGTGGCGGAAAGCACCCGCACATCGACCGGTTCGGCCCGGGTGGCGCCGACCGGTCGTACAGCCCGATCCTGCAGAACGCGCAACAGCTTGACTTGCAGTGCCGGCGGCATGTCGCCGATCTCGTCGAGGAACAGCGTGCCGCCGTCGGCGGTCTGGAATAGTCCGACGTGTGCCCCAGCGGCGCCGGTGAACGCCCCGCGAGCGTGGCCGAAGAGCTCCGACTCGAGCAGTTGCTCGGGAATCGCCCCGCAGTTAATGGCCACGAAAGGAGCCCTGGCGCGCGGGCTGGCGCGGTGGATGGCGCGTGCCAGGACTTCCTTCCCGGTTCCGCTTTCGCCGCGGATGAGAACGCTGGCGTCGGACGCGGCGACCACCCGGGCTTCCTCCATCACTTCCGCCATGCGGCTGCTGCGAAAGACGATGCCCTCGCGCCAGTCTTCGCCATTCCCCGTTTCCTGCCCGGCACCGAGCGGGGAGAGTTGCAGAGCCTGCTCGATCTTCTCCAGCAGGATCTTGCTCTCGAAAGGCTTGGTCAGATAGCCGAAGACGCCGCGTGACATGGCCTGGACCGCGTCGGGTATCGTTCCATGCGCGGTCAGCAGGATCACGGGCAGGGTCGGTCGGGTCGAGCGGATTTCATTGAACAGGGCCAGCCCGTCCTTGGCGGGCAGGCGGATATCGCTGAGCACCAGTTGCGGGGCTTCGACGGCAATGCGCGCCAGGCCTTCCTCGGCGGAGGCCGCCGTCGATACCCGGAACCCCCAGGAATGCAGGCGCATTGACAGCAGGCGCAGCAAATCGAGGTCATCGTCGATGACCAGGACGTGGGCGGCACAGGTCTTCAGATCAGGTTTGAGCGCAAGCTTCATCGCGACGCTCCGGGCAGGTTCTCGCCGGCGGTCGGGCGCACCGGCAGCGAGCGTTCGATATCGGCCAGAGCATCGAGCTTCTCCTGGAGTTCGCCGCCATGGCGCTGGCTTTCCTTCAATTGCTGGACCAGTTTTTCGTTCTGCATTTCGAGTTTGAGCCGCTCCTGGTATTGATAGGCCAATGTCCGCGCCAGGGAATGCAGGTTGGCCGCCGTCGGGTCGCCGGATTTCAGCACGGTTTCGAGCAATGCCAGCGCCCGATAGAGATCCATCGGGCCACGCACCTGCCCCAACAGCATGGCCAGGCGAACCTGGGTCGCCGGGCTTGGCGGTAGAACAGCAAGCACATTGCGTTCCCGCACCAACTCCTGGGCTGACATGCGATGCACGCGCTGGAAATAGGCGAGCAGCGGCCACATCGCACTCGCATCGAACTCGGCCTCAACTACCGGTGCTGCCGGTGGCGGTGGCACCTCCGGCACCGGTTGGGTGGCGCAGGCGGCGAGCAGGACGGCTGCAAGCAGCCCCGGCCAGATACTGCGCATTCGATACAACTTCATGAATTCATCCTGTTAAACCTTAAAAAACTTCGCCACCAAGGCGCTGCGGCGACTGCAAAATAATATCTACGATTCACAGGGTACCTCAATACGAAAATTTGCTCCCCGTGCGTTCCTTTTGCCGGGCACCAGCAGCACGCGTCCGCCCATCGCCGTCATCAGTTCGCGGACGATCGACAAGCCGACACCGCTGCCTTGACGCGGCGTGGGAGAGGCGCGTCCCCCCTGAACAAAGGGCTCGAAGATACGCTCGACATCCTCTGCTGCAATGCCCGGCCCCTGATCGATGCAGGTGATACGCAGGCAGTTGTCGACAACCTCGGCCTGCAAGCGGATGACCCCGCCTTGCGGGCTGAAATCGATGGCGTTGGAAAGCAGATTATCGAGTGCCACCAGCAGCTTTTCGCCGTCGAGTGTGCGCGTGATCGCCGGGGCATCGGCAAACACGCTCAGTTGGCGCGCCTGAATCTGCAACTCCCGGCCCTGCACCACGTCGGCCAGGAGCTTTCTCAGAAGCAGCGGCCGGTAGCACAGGTGGCGCGCCTCGAAGGCCGCGGCATTGAGCCGGAGCAGGCTTTCGATATGTCGCTGCAAGGCCATTACGTTGTCCTGCAGGATGTCGACGACTTCCTGCTGCGATCCTTCAAGCGACCCGACCACCTCGTCCTGCAGCAACGCGATGCCTTCGCGCAACGCCGTCAGCGGGGTCTTCAATTCATGCGAAACATGGCGCAGGGTGCGCTCACGCTCGGCTTCCAGTTCGCCCAGACGACGCCTCAGCCAGTCGAGACGGCGCCCGACTCGCCGCAGGTCGGCAGGGCCGCCAACCGTCACCGGCTGGTCAAATCGGCTTTCACCGAGACGTTCTATCGATCGCTCCAGACTGACAATCGGCCGGGCCAGCCACCAGCCCATTGCCAGCGCCACCAGAAAAGCACCGACGACTGCCACCGCCACCAGATGGGTCAGGTGCTGGCGGCTCAGTTCAAGCTCGGCCAGCATGGTCGCCTGCTGCGCGTCGATCCAGCGCCGGCCCTTGTGCTCCAGCTCGCTATTGATCGTGGCCAGCCGGTTCAGAACAGGCACCAGCCCGACCCGTGAGGCCCGTGACTCCGACTGTTGAAGATCCTGGTTGAGCTGCTTAACGGCCTGTCGCCAGGCACCAGGCAGTTTCTCCAGCGGCTCTCCCGGAACCGACTCCAGGCGCTTCACTACAGCCAGTGAATGTCTGACATTCTCGTCAAAGCGACCGAGCAAGGCGGCATCGTTGAGCACCATGAACTGGCGCGTGCTGCGTTCGAGATCGACCGTCCGCTCGGCGAGTTCCTGGATCGACGTGCTGAGTAGCAGAGCCTGTTCATTACCCTGCCGGCTTTGTTCGACAAATTGCTCAAGCACCAGCCAGCTTCGTACCGCAGCCCAACTGAGCAGCAATGCGATTAACAGGAATCCGGCCAACATGCTCTGACGGAACGATATTCGAATCATCTTATAGGCAGTAAATTACAGGATAAACACTTCCCAAGCCGATGGGGTGAAGGAAGGGTGCTCGCCCACCCCTTCCCTCCGAACCGTGCGTGCAGTTCTCCCGCACACGGCTATCAGCTGACCTACGGGCTTCAGTCATCGTGAAAAGACCCAGTCCAGCGAAGTAGGCATTTGGCCATCGTTTGTGATCGGTGTGACATTGTCCCATACCCTTGCACTTGTCCTGCTTGCGCAGGATCGTCCGCAGTCGTCGGCGGATGAATCCATCCAGCCTTGGAGCGCCTAGCGACAGGCATGCTTGGAGTAGCCATACCAGCGCGGCCCGACCCTGACGCAAATGCAGATTGCCGAGGTTGAGTTTGCCCGAAGGCCAATCGGCCTCCACCAGAGCCAGCGACTCTTCAAGCGCCTTGCTGTCTGCCGCGCGCGCCGCGAGCTGGCCCGCCGGAAGCTGGCTGTCCGGTACGTCGGCAAGAAAGCGCGCGGCCTCGATGCGTACCCCGCGGACGG